>URQO01000008.1 GCA_900550135.1 uncultured Eubacterium sp. | reverse complement strand
GGGAGTAGTAACTAAAGCTACAAGGAAAGTACAATTTACTGACTACAGAAAACCACATTTTGTACTGAAAGAACCACTTTGCTTTACTATTGGTTCTGACACAGATGTAAAAAGTAAAATAGGAGCTACAGATGTAGTTGATGGCGACATTAGCAATAAGGTAAAGATTTTATCAAGAGACGTGTCTACCACAATGACAGGTCAGTATGCCATTACAGCTCAGGTTACAAACAGTCTGGGTGACACAGTGACATTGAAGGCTATTGCTACAATAGAGCAGGAAAATAATCTTTGCCCAACTATTACTTTAAAGAAGAATATTGTGTATATAAAAGTTGGAGCAAAGTTTAATCCAAAGGATTATATAATATCAGCAAAAGACAGTGATGGAAAATCACTTTCAGATAGTAGCATAAAGGTAGCAAGTTCATCTGTTATAACAAAAAAAGCAGGCTGCTATCAGGTAGAATATACAGTTAAAGATAAAGAGGACAATACAGGATCTGCTTATCTGACGGTGATGGTGGAGGAGTAGAATGAACAGTAAGATTATCAATTTAAGAAACATAGATTTATTTAGTCTTGCAAAAGATTTAATCCGTAGCTGGTGGATTATAGTTATGGTTGCGGCAATGGGCGTTATGGGTACTCACGCATACATCAGCAACACTTATGAGCCAACATACACTAGTACAGGAATATATGTTGTTACACCAAAGCAGAACACCGGTTATGTGTATACCAATAAGGTGTTTGCAAACAATGTTGTAACTATTTTCCAAAATCTGATGAATTCAGATATTATGACTAATAAAATCAAAAAAGATTTGCATTTGTCAAACTATGGAGTGTCAGCAAATATTTCATTAATTGAAGAAACTAATTTAATGAAAATTTCGGCAACATCAGGAGATCCTATTGTGTCATTTAAAACAATAGATTCTATTATGAACAATTATTCTGATTTGTCAGAATATCTTACATCCGATGCTGTTTTTGAAACATTAGAAGCACCATCAGTGGCAACTCACGCAGACAATGCACTTATGCCAAGAAATAAATCATTAATAGTTGGTGGCATTTGTGGACTGTTGGCAATACTTGCCCTTTCAGCGATAAGTATTTTTCGTAGAACTATCAAGACAGAGGCAGCAGTTGAGGACCAGCTTGACACAAATCTTATTGGAACCATATATCATGAAAATAAAAATAGAACTGTAAAGGCGAAGATTGTTCAAAGTGTAAAAGCACTGCTGATTACAAGCCCTATTATTACAACAAAGTTTATTGAGGCATTTAATACAATAAGAATCAAAATTGAATACGAACATGAGAGAAATCCGAAGATGAATTCAATATTGATTTCCAGCGTATGTGAAAATGAAGGAAAGTCTACAGTAGCCATGAACATCGCTTTATCTCTGGCAAAGGAAGGCAAAAAAGTTATCATCATTGATGCAGATATGCGAAAACCTGCTATGTACAAAATGTTGGACATTCCTACTGCAGATGTGGTTGACATGATCAAATTGCTTCAGGGTGATTGTGGACTTGATCAGGTACTTTATCACGACAGCGTTGGTGTTGATCTTATTATGTCTACAAAGGGGCATGCTGGTACATATGAATTTATGAAGTCAGGAGCCATGAAGGACCTTATTAGAAAATGTAAGAAAATGGCTGATTATGTAATCATTGATACTCCACCAATGTCCATGGTATCAGATACAGAGGCTTTGGTAGATAATGTAGATTATTCTTTACTTGTTGTCAGACAGGACTTTTCCTATGAGAAGGACATTAAGAACTGCATCAATATAATGAATGATGCAAACTGCAAGTTCTTAGGATGTATTTTAAATGACTATAAGGTATTAAAAATAAAAGACAAAAAAAGTGTATTTAACACATTAGAGGAAAGGGAGGTGGAAATTTATGAGTAACACAAATTCAGAAGTTACAGAGAAAGAACCCATCAACCTTGCTCAGATTATGGCAAGTTTTATAAAAGCCTTCAAGAAACTGTGGTTTATTATGGTTATCATGATGGTAATTATGGGATTTATAGGCTATAGAAGTTATAAAAAAAGTTATTCTCCAATGTATGAAACAAGAGCGACCTTTTCTATAACAGCTCCACAGTATGACGGCGCAGCGGACAAATCATATACCAACAACAAAGAACTTGCTTCTATATTAAGTGTTAGTTTCAATTACTTAATTAACAACGAAGTATTTTATGAAATTATTAAAGATGATTTAGGTATTGACTATATGCCTGCAACTATTACGATTTCTGCCGTGCCGGATACAAACATTTTAAGCATTGTGGCATCAGGTGATGACCCACAGATGTCATATAAGGTAGTACAGTCAGTAATGAAAAATTACAACAGTGTGGCAGAGTTTGTTATTGGGGACACAAAATTGGATGTGCTGGAAGAACCGGTGTTGCCTGAGGCTCCAACCAATCCATACCAGCCTTTTAAGAACATTATGATGTTTATTATTATTGGTATGTTTATTGGTATTTTGCCTAGTGTTGCATATGCGTTCTTTGTAAAGACCATTAAAAACAAAGAAGATGTTGAAAAATATCTTAGTGTACCATACCTTGGAGCTTTACCGGGAGTAAATCTTAACAGAAAAGGTGTTAAGTTAAAGAACTGTTCAGTTTTAAACAAAGAGGTTGGATTTAGATACCTAGAGGCAATGCGTTCCATCAATTCAAGATGTGAAAAGGAATTTGCAAAAAATAACTATAAGGTTATTCTGGTTACAAGTACCCTTGATGGAGAAGGAAAAAGTTCAGTTGCCCTAAATCTTGCATATTCATTATCAAGAAGTCAAAAGAAGGTTATGCTGATTGATGGAGATTTGCGTGATCCTTCAATGCATAAGATGGTTGACCAGGATATCAATAAGTTTAAGATGGATGACTTTTTGGATAAGAAGATAAAAAGCAGTCAGGTAATTGTAAATATTGAAGGTACACGTGTACTGATGCTTGCACCTAGTGAGCCTTCAAAGGATGCCATAGAGTGTCTCAATTCAGAAAATATGAAGCACTTTATAGAAGAAAGCCGGGATGTGGTAGATTATGTTATCATTGACTCACCACCATGCAGCGAATTGAGTGATGCAGCCGTTTTGGCAAAATACAGTGATGCTGTTATATATGTTGTGAAAGAAGATTATGCAAAGGTAAATAAAATTATCGACACTATTCAGGAGTTTTCATATACAAGGATACCAATTGCGGGATGTGTTTTAAATGGAACAGCAGGAAAATTGAATCTTTCATATGGGTATGGTAAGCATTATGGTTATGGCTATCACAAAGGTTATGGCAGTCGTTATTATGGAAAGTACGGTTATGGCAAAAACGGCTACGGTTACGGTGACTATGGTGGTTACGGTGAAGCCTATGGTTCTTATGATGAAGTTTCTGACAAAGAGTTTAGAAACAAGGGACGTAGTGTTTCAACGAAGATTTCCTTAGAGACAACTGAAGAGCAGAAGAAGGCTTTGGAAAAGGAGAGAGAACTGTATACAAATGAAAAACATGAATAAATATGTAAGGCAAATTGCCACAGTATTATTTATAGTGTATATGGTAGCTTTGATACTTGTATTGGTATTGAAACTTCCTACTTCTTTGGGTATAAATTCAATAAAAGCGGCAATGGAAAATCATAAAATAGTGAGAATGGAGCCACAGCTGGTTCCTTTTAAAACAACACTTTTTTATATTAACAGAATGGAAATAATAAATGACTGGTTTGGAAAAAATCTGATTTGTAACATTGTGGCATTTATTCCATTTGGAATGTTACTTCCTATCCTTTTAAAAAAGAAAAGAATTATAAAAACAATTATGGCAGGAATTTTTCTTTCTGCCATAATTGAAACTTTACAATATGCAACAGGCTTAGGCCAGATGGATATTGATGATGTTATATTAAACGGACTTTCCACTGTTATAGGAGTGGGCTGCTTTAGTCTTTTAGCCCACATATGTCCAAAACTTTTTCAACCTTATTAAGATAATTTTGGTCTATGGAGTTTATCTGCTCCATAGCCTTTTTTGTATCGTTATCAAAATGAATCAGTCGTTGAAAATTTAATCTGATCCAATAAAGAGGAAGCAAATAAATATGCTTGCCTAAAAATCGCCCGTAATAATTTACCATAGTAGTTTTGTTAGGGAAAATCTTACGAAGCAGAGAAAATTTGTTCCCACCACGATTAACAATAAGTGTTGCTTCCTGATTTTTCTTTATGCCAAAAGCACCACCGGAAAGGATATAACTGGTAAGAAGTGTAATCTGTTCATCAGAAAGTGTGCACAAACTTCCGTCACCGAACCAATTGTCAGAAATCATTTCCATTGTATTTTTATATTTTTTTAATCCAAGAAAGTCCAATTGGCTGTTGATATATTCCATATCCAAATCTTTCATATTCTGACGGATGACAAACAAATCAAGTATATGAATAAGACCAATACCACCATTTTTGAAATGTTTTGCCATATGGACAATATGATAAATATAGAAATCTTCATTTGTCATTTTGTACTGATGATTTTTTGAAGTACACTTATCCCAGATATTTTCATAATACTGGTACCACGTTTTAAATCCGGCATCTACCAGTTTTGGCTGCATTTCCACGGCAATCTTTGTTGTAGAATTAAGATAGGTAGTATCTTTGGCATCTTTTTTTTCTACATTAAATCCCAGTTTTTCAAATATTTTATCAAGGTCATCTGATGTAGCATTACGGTACAAAATATCAATATCAGACATGTTTCGCATGGAAGTGTCAGGATAGAGATATTTAATCACACTGCCTTTTAGCAAAATAAAGTCTATATTGTTATTTTCAAGTGCATTACTAATGCGATCAATTTCATAAACTCTGTTGGCATCAGTTACAAGATTTTGCTTGTATAAAAACCGATATGCAGCAAACTGGGGAAGTTCACTAATGATTTTTTTAGGCAGTTTGACTATACCATAATATGTAGTGGATACAATTCTGTGCTTTATGGCAACCAAATAAAGGATATTCCAGTCAACATGTGCAGGAGGAAGTTCAGGCTCAGTATCAGTTACTGCACATTTTAAAAGATGCAACATATATCTAAATTCTTTATCATAGTTCATAAAAGCCTCCTTGTAAAAAAAATGCTATGCCAAATAAAAACATTCTATAAAAAATTCAAATTTCCATATTTTATAATATGAAGAAAATAAAAAATAGAAAAACGGGATGAGTTAAAAACGCATCCCGTAAAAATCAAAAATATTCTAGTCATCTGACATTGGAATGCCACGATGCTCTACTGATGTAGAGAAAACTATCTGAGTTTTTGTACTGCCAAATGTTTGAAGCTCTCCGATAAAATGGTCCAGCTCCTCAGTACTTTTAAACATTACTTCAATAAGCATTGCATAATCACCGGTAACGCAGTTGCATTCAACAACATTGTTGCAACTTTTAATATAAGGATAAAAGTCCTTTTTCTGATCAGGATTAACCTCCAAATTGATAAATGCCTTGATGTGATAACCAAGCTCTGCCGGATTGATTTTAGCAGTGTATCCTGTAATAATTCCTGCCTGCTCTAAACGTTCAATACGTGCCGATACAGCAGGTGATGATAAGAATACCTGGCTCGCAACTGATTTTAGGGGGATGCGGGCATTGTCGTGTAATAATTTGATAATCTGCTCATCAATATGATCCAAATCGTGTCTCATGATATAAGTACTCCTTTCGTATATTTTTCAGTCTGATTTAATATTGTAAAGTATGCACCTTTACAAATCAGGTTTATTATACCATACACTTAAAAAATGTAAAACATTAAAATGCATTTCACTTTCTCTAGTGAAAAAAATGCGATTTATTTTGAAGATTGTTTATTGAAATATTTGGATATTAATGATAAAGTATTGAAATAAATCAAAGGTTTGTTATAATTTTAACAAAGACATGAGCCATAAATTGCATAGAGGCTCATATTATATTGATAAGGGATTTGTTCTCACAGGAATATCGAAAGGAGAAAAATATGGAGAATTTAATTTACTTAGCTCCTATTGCAGGTGTCATCGCTGTTCTTTTCGCAATTTACAAGACAGTTGTGATAAACAAAAGCGAAGTAGGAAATGAAAAAATGAAAGAAATTTCCGGTTCTATTGCAGAAGGTGCAAAAGCATTTTTATTTGCAGAATACAAAATTTTAATTGTTTTTGTAGTTGTGCTTTTCTTGGTTTTAGGATTTGGAATTGATTGGATTACAGCAGTTTGCTTTATCGTAGGTGCTGTTCTTTCAACATTAGCAGGATATGTAGGTATGAATGTTGCAACAAAGGCAAATGTGCGTACAGCAAATGCTGCTAAAGAAAGTGGAATGAATAAAGCGCTTTCAATCGCCTTTTCAGGTGGTGCAGTTATGGGACTTTGTGTTGTAGGTTTTGGTATTTTAGGGCTTAGCACAATTCTCATTATTATTATGAACACAACAGGATTAACAGAAGAAGCTGTTAGCGTTCTTACAGGTTTCAGTTTAGGTGCTTCTTCAATCGCTCTTTTTGCAAGAGTTGGTGGTGGTATCTACACAAAGGCTGCAGACGTTGGAGCTGACCTTGTAGGAAAGGTTGAAGCAGGAATCCCTGAAGATGATCCTAGAAACCCGGCCGTTATTGCTGATAACGTAGGTGACAACGTAGGTGACGTTGCAGGTATGGGAGCTGACCTTTTTGAAAGTTATGTTGGAGCACTTGTTTCAGTTATTACATTGGCAGTGGCTACAGTAGTGACAAAGGGTGATATTAGCTCAGTTATTTATCCTATAGCTATGGCAGCTATCGGTATTTTAGCATCAGTTATCGGTACTTTCTTTGTAAGAGGACAGGGAAATGGTGACCCACAAAAGGCTCTTAACCTTGGTGAATACACAGCGACAGGTATTCAGATTGTTACATCAGCTATTTTAAGTTATGTATTATTTAATGACTTTAAGGCTTTTGCAGCAGTTCTTGCAGGTTTAGTAGTTGGTACAGCTATTGGTAAAGTTACAGAAATTTACACATCAGAAAAATATAATAGTGTTAAACAGATTGCAGAAAGCTCAGAAACAGGAGCAGCTACAAATATTATTAGTGGACTTTCAGCAGGTATGAAGTCAACATGTATTCCTATTTTATTTATTGTAGCAGGTGTTTTAGTTTCATATGCATTCCTTGGAATGTACGGTATTGCTCTTGCAGCAGTTGGTATGTTATCAACAACAGGTATGACAATTGCTGTTGATGCTTATGGTCCTATTGCTGACAATGCAGGTGGTATTGCAGAAATGTCAGGACTTGACGAAAGTGTTAGAGACATTACAGACAAGCTTGATGCAGTTGGAAATACAACAGCAGCCATTGGTAAAGGTTTTGCCATTGGTTCAGCAGCACTTACTGCATTATCACTTTTCGTTTCATATGCAGAAGTTGCAAAATTAGGAAAGATTGATATTTTATCAGCTACAGTTGTAGTTGGACTTTTAATTGGTGGTATGCTTCCATTTATGTTCTCAGCTCTTACAATGAGCTCTGTTGGTAAGGCAGCAAACAAGATGATTGAAGAAGTTCGTCGTCAGTTTAGAGAAGATAAAGGTATTTTGGAAGGTACATCAAAACCTGATTACAAAAAGTGTGTTGGTATTTCAACACAGGCAGCTCTCCACGAAATGATTATTCCGGGAGTTATGGCTGTAGTAACACCACTTGTTGTAGGTTACTTACTTGGTGCAGCAGCACTTGGTGGTATGCTTGCAGGTTCATTGGTTTGTGGTGTAATGATGGCAATCTTTATGTCGAATGCAGGTGGCGCATGGGACAATGCTAAGAAATTCATCGAAGGTGGTTTCGGTGGCGGTAAAGGTAGCGAAGCTCACAAGGCAGCAGTAGTTGGTGATACAGTTGGTGATCCATTTAAGGACACATCAGGACCATCAATCAACATCTTAATTAAGTTAATGACAATTGTTTCATTAGTATTTGCTATGACATTCCCTGCACAGGGTTACTTGGCACAGCTTTACAATTACTTATTTAAATAAAATATAGAATGGCCAATTAGATATTAATACATTATTAATTAGTATTTTCATGAATATCATCCTATGGTATTGTACATATTTAACAAAATGTGAGCATATGCCATAGGGTGATTTTTATTAAATGAAACCAGAGTAGAAAAGCACCTTGTATATTACTGAATTCTTCTTTTTAGTGTTTCCGTAAAGTAATGTACAAGGTGTTTTTCTGCCCAAGGGTTGTTGGAACTAAAAATATAAAAAAGACACTCTTATAAAAAAAGACAGTCTTATAAAAAAAGATACCTAAAAAAATGAAGGCTAATGTGGTAAAATCGAATGGAGATGATAAGGGCGAAAGCAAGGAACATCATCTGATAATGTTGAGTTATAGGAAGGAGTAGAAGATGAAATTAAGTAATTCAATGAAGAAGATTTTAGCTTATGTTTGTGCCATTACAATGGTTATTAGTTCAGTAGCCTTTAGTGGACCAACAACAATTAAAGCAAGTGACAGCGCTTCTGTGGATGGAAGAATTTATACCGTAACAGATGGCGATGCAAGTATTACAGGATTCACATGCCAGGGAATTTTTGACAAGGCAAGAATTCATTTCGCATGGGAAACAGAAGTAGATGAAGCATCTATTATTGCAACTGTAGATGGAAAGAGCATTACAGTAGATGGAAAAAATGCTCATGGAATGTTTATTCCTTTAACAGAGGTCAGTGGATTAGCTGATGGTGAATATCCTATAGTTGTAACTGCTACAACTACAGAAAATTCTAAAGAAGTTACAGGAAATGCAACATTAAAGATTGAAGATGAAGGTGAAACTACAACAAGAGATCCTTCAGTTAAAGTATATGTCGATTTAGGAGAAGGATTCTCATATGATGATTCAACAACAGCTTCTGTAATCGGCATTCAGCAGCCTAATTGGGCAGCAGAAAAAGGTATTTATATGAATGTACCAGCCGGAATCAGTGCAGTTAGCGTAAACGGAAACAGCACAGATGAAGTTGCAAAAATTCAGGGCGCAGGTGTGCTTGTTTATGTTTCAGCATTAACAAAGAAAACAAACAATGTTGAAATTGAATATGCAGGTGGAAAGGCAACAGTTGTCATTATAAATGCAAATGGAACAGATGACAGTGGAGAAACAACACCGGAAGTTACAGATCCTGAAACAACACCAGAAGTTACAGATACTGAAACAACACCAAAGGTTACAGATCCTGAGACAACACCGGCATCAGCTGAAATCACAATGGATCAGAAGTATACAACTGAGGGTACTTACACAGTAGGTGGATATTCAGTATATGTAGGACCTTGGATGAATTCAACAGCCCAGGTAGGTGTAGATCCGGCAGACCCAGACCACATTAAAGTACAGCAGTTAACAAGTAATTATACTGAGGCATGGGGAGTTCAGGTTAAGAAAGCACTTTATAATCTTAAAGCAGGAGAAAAATATACAATTGAATGGCCAATTGTTGCAGCATCAAATGATGGAACAGTAAAACTTACAGAAGGTGAAGAAATTAAACTTACTGGTGGAGCACAGACATTAATATCATCTTACACAGCAAAAGGTGATGGAACAGATAAATTGGTAGTAGGAATGGGCTGGGTTAACACAGCAAATCCTATTGAATTTTTCGCACCAGTTGTAAAGGACGCAGAAGGAAATGTAGTAGATATTACAAAACCTGAAACACCAGAGACAACAACAGAAGCACCTGAGACAACAACAGAAGCTCCTGAGACAACAACAGAGGCTCCTAAAACAACAACAGAGGCACCTGAGACAACAACAGAGGCTCCTGAAACAACAACAGTAGCACCTGAGACAACAACAAAAGCTCCTGTAACAACAACAGAAGCACCTGAGACAACAACAAAAGCTCCTGTAACAACTCAGGCACCTACAACAACTAAGAAACCTGCAAAGAACGTTCTTAAGAAAACAAAGATCACAAAGGCAACAAGAAAGAGCGTAAAAGCAAAGAAGATTAAACTTACATTCAAGAGAGTTAAGAATGCTAAAAAATACAAAGTAGAAGTATCTACATCAAAGAAATTCAAGAAAGCACTTGTAAGAAAGACAGTTAAGAAAGTATCTGTTACAATTACAGGAAAGGCATTAAAGAACAAGAAAAAACTTTATGTAAGAGTAAGAGCAGTTGGCGCTAAAAAGTGGGCTGTAAAACAGGTTAAAATTAAAAAATAATTAGACACATTATGAAGGGTAGTTATGCAACAGGCATAGCTACCCTTTTTTGGATTGCTCCGTGGGTTGCATTTCCGCAATCCAACCACAAATTCGCATATCGACTGACTTTGTCAGTCTTTTATGCTCATTTGTGGGCACCCCTCTAATTTTCAAAATCATTTCTGTGCAAGCACAGATGATTTTGAAAATTGAGGGGTTGTAATAAAAAGAATTTATTATTGTTTAAAATCATATATTGTAATATTTATAAAGTTATTCGGGGGCGGTAATGGAAATTTATGTTGTAAAAAAAGGTGATAATGTTGACGATATAGCAGATTTGTTTGGAGTAAGTGTAGAATCGATAATTTATGATAATCAGCTTGTTTATCCATACAGTTTGGCAGTGGGGCAGGCGCTGTTAATTGACAATGGAGGAGTAAGAGCAAACAGAAGAAAGGCATATATAAGAGGCTTCGCATATCCGTTTATAAGTAAATATGTACTTGACGAAACTTTGCCATCATTGTCAGAACTGACAATATTTTCTTACGGGTTTACAGAAGAAGGATATCTTTTAGCACCACATTTGAATGATACGTTTATGATTGAGAAAGCATTAAGCAATATGACGGAACCCATACTTACCCTTACACCTTTTGACCGGTCAGGAAATTTTAGTAATGAGTTGATTTCAAAGGTGGTAAATAATCAGGACGCAATAGATACATTGATTGTTCAACTACTTGATACAGTGAAAAATAAGGGATTTCTGGGTGTGGACATAGATTTTGAGTACATAAAGGCTACAGACAGGGATGCATTTGTGGAATTTGTAAGACAGATCACTGAAACAATGAATGAAAACGGATATTCAGTGTCTGTAGATTTGGCACCAAAAGTCAGTGCCGACCAGCCGGGGCTTTTGTATGAAGGAAAAAATTACAGAGCTTTGGGACAAATTGCAAACAGCGTTCTTGTAATGACTTATGAGTGGGGATACACATATGGTCCACCTATGGCTGTTGCTCCAATAAATAAGGTAAGACAGGTGTTGGATTATGCAGTAATGGAAATAGAGCCTACCAAAATAAATATGGGAATCCCAAACTATGGCTACGATTGGCCATTACCTTTTGTGCGTGGAACAACAAAGGCAAAAACTATTGGAAATATTGAGGCAGTTAGAATTGCTATTGAAAATAATGCAACTATTGAATTTGATGAAACGGCGAAAAGTCCATACTTTTTTTATGAAAAAGACGGCATATCTCATGAAGTATGGTTTGAGGACCCAAGAAGTATCAAAGAAAAATTGGAACTGATATATGAGTACAATCTTAGAGGGGCATCGTATTGGCAGATTATGCAGTTGTTTAGAAGCAATTGGCTGTTGGTGGATTACAATTTTAATGTAGAAAAAATAAAGATGTAAAAAGATTTTGCAGGACTGAAAATGCAAAGTAAAAATAACGTGGATAGGGCAAAAACGCAAAGAAAAAAGAAAAATAATGTAAGATAAGAGCAAATGATTTTTTGATTTAAAATTGATTAAGATACAATAAAATGATAAAATAAATGCACGCTGGCGTAAAAAAGTTGCCAAAGTAATATACGCCAGGTGTGCATAATGTCAAAAATGGCATTATTTATTAAAGTAGCAGGGGGAAATATGTTATTTTCATTTTTCGATACAATATTATTATTTATTATATATAGTTTTCTTGGCTGGTGCGTTGAGGTGGCTTTTGTTGCCGTTACATCGGGCAAGGTTGTTAACCGTGGATTTTTAAATGGACCGGTTTGCCCAATATACGGATGTGGTATGGTTGGAGTATTGATGTGTCTTTATCCGGTTAAGAGCAACATTGTTCTATTGTTTATAGGTGGAATGATAATTTGCTCAGCAGTAGAGTTGTTTGGTGGATGGATTTTGGACAAAATATTTCACATGAGATGGTGGGATTATTCGGACAAGCCACTAAATGTAGGTGGGTATATTTGTCTGCCATTTAGCCTGATGTGGGGTGTGGCAGTAGTTTTTGCAGTAAAAATTGTACATGCACCTATTATGTTTTTATTAAACAAAAGTCCAAATGTGTTAAAACTTATTCTCATTTTAATTTTTGGCATTATTATGGCAATAGATATGGTAGTTACACTTAAACGTCTTATTGGTATAAAGAAGAGTTTGGGACAGCTTGATATGATTGCAGAGGAACTTAATAAACTGGGAGACCAGTTAAAGGATGTTGTTGGAAATTCAGCCATTGACATAGCCGACAAGGCAGAGCAGCAAAAAGAAGCAGCCACCAAACTGTACGATGAGAAAATACAGCCACAAAAAGAAGAACTGGCCAGATTATATGATGAAAAAATTCTACCACAAAAAGAGGAGTTGGCGAAACGTGGCAATGTATATGCAGAACAGTTGCAGAAAAAGCGTGATGAGTTGATGGCAAAAAGCGGTGAATATATAGACAAAATTAATTATCATAAGAAACATATTTTTAATACACTTCCTACATTGAATAAATCAGGAAAGAGTATTAAAATAATGGAGTACCTGAAAGAATTTATTGATGAAAAAAATATAAAGGATAAAAATTCAAAAGGTAATACATCAAAGGAATAAACAAGTAGTTTACATAAAACATAAATATTGCTTAAACATACAACTTATTAGGAGGAACATTAACATGAATTTAGAAGGAAGACATTTTTTAAAGTTGTTAGATTACACACCTGAAGAGATTGAAGGATTAATTGATTTGGCAGCAGATTTGAAAAAAAGAAAGAAAGAAGGACAACTTGTAGATGTGCTTCGTGGAAAGAACATTGCAGTAATATTTGAAAAAACAAGTACACGTACAAGATGCTCATTTGAAGTGGCAGCACATGACCTTGGCATGGGAGTTACATATTTGGACCCAACAGGTTCACAGATTGGAAAGAAGGAAAGTATTGCAGACACAGCCAGAGTTCTTGGCAGAATGTTTGACGGTATTGAATATAGAGGATTTGGACAGGAACTTGTAGAAAAGTTGGCAGAGCATGCTGGGGTTCCTGTATGGAATGGTCTTACAAATGAGTTTCATCCAACACAGATATTGGCAGACTTCCTTACTTTAAAGGAAAAGTTTGGCACTTTAAAAGGACTTAAATTTGTATACATGGGTGATGCAAGATACAACATGGGCAACTCTTTAATGGTTGGCTGTGCAAAGATGGGTATGCATTTTGTTGGATGTGCGCCAAAGAAATATCAGCCAAATGAGGAACTTGTAAAGCAGTGTCAGGACATTGCAAAGGAAACGGGAGCAGTTATAGAATTTGAAGAGGATCCTATGGTGGCTACAAAGGATGCCAATGCTATATATACTGATGTATGGGTTTCAATGGGTGAGCCTGATGAAGTGTGGGAAGAAAGAATTAACGACCTTCTTCCATATAGAGTAACAATGGATTTGATAAACAATGCAAATGACAATGTAGTATTTATGCACTGTTTACCTGCATTCCATGATTTAGAAACAAAGATTGGAAAGGAAATTCATGAAAAGTTTGGATTAACAGAGATGGAAGTAACTGATGAAGTATTTGAATCATCACATTCAGTTGTATTTGACGAAGCAGAGAACAGAATGCACACAATTAAGGCTGTTATGGCAGCAACATTAGGAGCAAAACTATGAGATTTTTACATTTAGCAGATCTTCATCTTGGAAAACGTGTAAATGAGTTTTCCATGATTGAAGACCAAAAGTTTATACTTAAGGAAGTGTTAAATGTTATTGATGAAAACAAGGTACAGTCTGTGCTGTTGGCAGGAGATATCTATGATAAGCCTGTGCCTCCGGCAGAGGCTGTTCTTTTATTAAATGACTTTTTAACAAAACTTTCTGAAAAAAATATTAATGTATTTGCTATTAGTGGAAATCACGACAGCGCCGAACGTATTGGATTTGGAGCTGATATTATGAGCAGTGAGGGCATTTATATGGCAAAACCTTATGACGGAACTCTATCAAAAATCACTCTTACTGATGAATATGGACCGTTAAACATTTATATGTTACCTTTTGTAAAACCAGCCATTGTAAGACACGCCCATGAAAAAATGGGATTTGATGATGAAATAGTTACATATGATGATGCAATCAAAAGTATTATGGAACACACGGACATAGATGAAAGTGAGAGAAATATTCTGATAGCACATCAGTTTGTGACAGGTGGAGAAAAGTGCGATTCAGAGAATATATCCGTAGGTGGTGTAGATGAAGTATCAGGCGAACATTTTGACAGATTTGATTATGTGGCACTGGGACATTTGCATGGACCACAAAGAGTTCACTCTGACAAAATCAGATATGCCGGAACACTTTTAAAATACTCTTTTTCTGAAGTAAATCATAAAAAAAGTGCATTGTTGGTAGATGTAAATGAAAAGGGGAATGTAGAGTATTCTGCTATTCCCGTAAAGCCAATGCATGACATGGAAATCATTGAGGGAACTTATGATGAGTTGACGGCAAAATCATTTTACCAGGACAAGGACAGATTTAATTATATTCATGCAGTGCTTACAGATGAAGATGAAAAAATTAATGCAATGGAACTTTTAAGAACAATATATCCAAACATTATGAGTCTTGAATACAAGAATAAAAGAACAAAACATAATCAGGATATAAAATTAGAGACAAATATTAGAGAAAAATCACAAATAGAGTTGTTTGATGACTTTTTTGAAATGCAGAATAATGTAAGAATAAATGACGGACAAAGAGATTTGTTAGAACAGTTAATAGATGAAATATGGGAGTAGAATAAATGAGACCTACCAAGCTTGTGATGTCAGCTTTCGGACCTTATGCTGACAAAGTAGAAGTTGATTTTGAAAAATTAGGAACAAAGGGACTTTACCTAATTACCGGTGATACCGGAGCAGGAAAGACCACTATTTTTGATGCTATTGTTTTTGCCCTGTATGGTGAGGCAAGCGGTGACAATAGAGATAATAACATGTTTAGAAGCAAGTATGCCAATGCTGAAACGGAAACATATGTAACGCTTGATTTTGAAAATAAAGGAAAGAATTATACCGTAAAAAGAAATCCTGAATATATGAGACCGGCAAAGCGTGGTGACGGAGAAACAAAGGAAAGTGCAAATGCAACTTTAACATTTTATGATGGAAATGCACCTATTACTAAGGTAAAGGAAGTAACGGCAAAAATTACGGAAATAATAGGATTGGACAAAAAGCAGTTTAATCAGATTGCCATGATAGCCCAGGGTGAGTTTTTGAAGTTATTGCTTACGAAAACAAAAGAGCGAAGCGAAATTCTAAGACAGATTTTTGCAACTGAAGGATACAAAAAATTACAGGACAAGTTAAAAGAAAAATCCAAAAAACTTCATAATGAATACGATGAAAAAAGCAGAAGTATTAATCAGTATATTGATGGTGTAAAAATTGATAGTGAAAATCCTTTACTTATTAAGTGGCAGCAGGTTGTTGAAAATAAAACAGACGCAGGTGTAGATGAAACACTTAAAGTGTTGGATGAAATAATTGACAGAGATAAGCTTACAGCTACTGAAAATAAAAAGCAGATTAAAAAAATCGAAAAGGAATTGGAAGCAATTAATCAAAAGCTGGGACAGGCTGAAACAATTAATAGTGCAATTGAAAAAAAAGAAAAAGAAGAGAAAAGGCTTGTAGAAAATTCTGAAAAACTTGTAACATTGGAAGCAGAAGTTCTTGAGATAAAAAAGCTTGAACCTGAGAAAAAACAGCTGGAATATCAGGTAGAGAAAATCACAGATACTTTGGACAGTTATGAGCAATTGGAAGAAATAAAGAAATCCCTTGCGGAAGATAAAAAAGAATTATTAAAAAATGAAAGTGCCAAAATTTATTTTATAAAAAATGCAATTACTTTGCTGGAACAAAAGCAACACAAGTTAGAAGAAGTAAGAAATGAATTTAAACAAAAAAATCTGGAACTTGTAAGTTTACAAACAGAATATCAGGACAAGTATCAGATATTTGTAAATGAGCAGGCAGGAATGCTGGCAAAGGATTTGAAAGATGATATGCCATGCCCTGTGTGTGGTTCTCTAAAACATCCAAAACTTGCCACATTAACTGAAAATGCACCAACAAAAGAACAGTTGGAGCAGTTAAAAAACAGTGTTGAAAACAAAGAAAAAACAGTGTCGAAAATCAGTCAACAGATTGCAGAAGAAAATACGCAGATTCAGGTGGCAGAAAAGGAAACAATCCTGAAAATTGAAAGTGTTTTTGGAAAAATATCAATAGAGGATGCAAAAGAAAAGCTTGAAAAAGAAATTCAAAGTAAAAATTTGGCCAATATTGGAAAAGCAGTGGACGGGTTTGAAAACCAGGACATTGATAAAAATATCCAGAATCTGAAAATGGAAATTGGCAAAAAAGAAGTTGAAATAAATGAGATAGCAAAGAATCTACAGTATGAAACAGTAAAAGAGGCAAAAGAAAATATTGCGTTGTTGTCAAAAAAAGTATCAGATATTAATAACAGACAGACTGATTCAAATGAAAAATATCAAAAGTGTATTGGAGATATTGATGGAAGTAAAAAAATAATTGCCACATTAGAGGACAGTTTAAAGGATGCTCCTGCTATAGATACCAAACAATTGGAAGATGAAAAGAAAGAACTTATTTCCAATGGTAATGTATTTAAAAAGGCAGAAAAAGATGCCGAGTTTAGATACAATACCAATGTATCAGCCAAAAAAGAAATACAAAAGCAGTACAATTCGTTAAAAGAAGTGGAAGAACAGTGGAATATGGTAAAATCACTGTCTAATACAGCCAATGGAAATCTTAATGGCAAAGACAAAATTTATTTGGAAACATATGTGCAAATGCATTATTTCGATGAGATTATACGTCGTGCCAATGTAAGGTTTATGACTATGACTGCAGGACAATATGAACTAAAAAGGTGTGACTTTGGAGAAAACAAGGGTTCACAATCAGGTTTGGATTTAAGTGTAATTGACCATTACAATGGAAGTGAACGTAGCGTAAAAACTTTGTCAGGAGGGGAATCTTTTAAGGCTTCACTAT
The DNA here is from genome assembly GCA_900550135.1 of uncultured Eubacterium sp. Lineage (GTDB taxonomy): Bacteria > Bacillota > Clostridia > Lachnospirales > Lachnospiraceae > Eubacterium_G. Next base: position 31,174 of record URQO01000008.1, on the reverse strand, counting down.
CCTTGGCATTGGGACTGTCTGATGAAATACATGCCAAGTCAGGTGGTATAAGAATTGACACTTTATTTGTAGATGAAGGGTTTGGATCTTTAGATGAAGAATCATTAAACCAGGCAATGAATGCATTAAGCAGTGTAACTGAAGGAAATCGTCTGGTAGGAATTATTTCTCATGTTGAGGAGTTGAAGGAGAGAATCGACAAGAAAATCATTGTCTCTAAAGACAGAAGTAACGGAAGCAAAATTGAAATAGAAATATAATATACGAATCCGGATATAGCATAGTTTATAATAAAGCAAAAGTAACAGGTTAAAGAACGAAAAATAAATGAGGAGATGCTATGAAAGTTATAGAAGAACTGATAAAACTACAGGACAAGGATTATGGAGATTTTCAAAGCAAACTTATACCTGACATGCCAAGGGAAAAGTTGATTGGTGTAAGAACACCAGATGTGAGAAAATTAGCAAAAGCTTTTGCAAAGGACCCTGAATGTCAGCAGTTTTTAAATGCATTACCCCATAACTATTATGAGGAGTATATACTACACGGCATACTTATTTCGGAAATGAAGGATTATGACCAATGTATCACCTATTTAGAAAATTTTTTGCCATATGTAGACAACTGGGCAGTGTGTGATTTGATGAACCCAAAGCCATTTAAAAATAACAGAGATAAATTGCTTGAAAAAATAAAAGTATGGATAAAATCAAAACATACATATACATGTAGATTTGCAATGTTAATGCTAATGAAGCATTTTTTAGATGAAGACTTCAAATCTGAATATTTGAAAATGCCGGCATCAGTACATTCAGATGAATACTATGTGAATATGATGATTGCGTGGTATTTTGCAACAGCTCTGGCAAAACAGTGGGATGCCACAATTCCTTATTTTGAACAGCCTGTTATGGACAAATGGACTCACAATAAGGCTATTCAAAAGGCCAGGGAAAGCTATAGAGTGACAAAGGAGCAAAAAGAATATTTAAAAACCTTGAAGATTAAGTAGTGTTTATGATAAAAATATATTAAATAATGTAGTATATAAGGATTAGTGAAGGGAAGTGACAATATGGATTTTGATTACGCAACTCTCAGTAATAAAGACAATTATACAATATTTCGTTTTAGAGAATATGTAATAAGATTTAAGGCTCCATATTCATTAGAGAAGTATACAGCTGTAAAAGAATGGGACAATGGATATCTTGTTGTCATGGCAAAATATAAACATAATGAAGAAAGCGAAGAAGAGTATATTGATTTGATTCCAATATTAAAAAATCTTTATATTTTACCGGAAGATTTCCTTAAACCAATAAAGGAGGTAAAAATAGAAAATGCCTGATGTAAGAAAAGTAGCTGATGAAGCAGATATGATAATTAAATATTATTGTCTCAGAACCAGCGTTATAGTAAAATAATGTGTTAGTGAGAGTTTAAAGAAGGAGAAAAGAAATGCCAGTTTTTGATTTTAAAAATACACCGGATGAAGAAGGAAAGGGTGTATGTACATATACAACATTTCCATCAAGCGCAAGTCAGGCTACTGCACAGTCGCCAATTATGTTTTTGGACAATAGTAGCCGTCAGTGGAAGCATCACTCAGCAGGTTTGTTTACCAACCCTTCCAAGAGAACATCTTTTGAATTTAATGAAGAGGACGGTACTGTAAGTGCAGATATTACAAAAATTGATTCACGATTTGTCAGCCTTTTAAAATGGCTTGGTGAAAATCATATAAATGTCAGATTATCAGGGGAAAATACACCTGATGGATATGCAGTCTACAAGATTCGCGAAACAGCCTTTGGTGGTGGAACAAAACTTTCAGCAGAAGATGGATTTCTTCAGTTTATGATAGAAAGATTGTTGGCAAGTAATCCACCTGCAGAGGAAGCAATAGATGAGGATCAGGAGGAAGAGGGCGATAGCATGAAGCTTACAAGCCTTCAAAGTATTACTGATTTTATGAATTGTGCAGGACGTACATTGCCTGACAATATCCGTCTGTGGGCAAGAAGAAATCTTGCAGTGGCACGCTCCAATGAAGTATCACAGGAAGAGAGACATCATGCTCAAAGAGCCCTTTCAATAATGATGAATGTTCAGTGGAAGAACAATTATTTTGAGTCTATTGATCCTGAAGAGGCAAGAAGAATCCTTGACGAAGAACTTTACGGAATGGAGAGAGTAAAGCAGAGAATTATTGAGACAATTATACAGATTAACCGTACACATACACTTCCTGCATATGGATTGCTTTTGGTAGGACCTGCAGGAACAGGTAAATCACAGATAGCTTATGCAGTTGCCCGTATATTAAAGTTGCCATGGACAACTCTTGATATGAGTTCAATCAATGACCCAGAGCAGTTGACAGGTAGTTCACGTATATACACTAATGCAAAGCCGGGCATTATTATGGATGCATTTTCAGTGGCAGGTGAGTCAAATCTTGTATTTATTATCAACGAGCTGGATAAAGCTACATCAGGAAATGGAAAAGGAAATCCTGCCGATGTATTGTTGACTCTTCTGGACAACCTTGGATTTACAGACAACTACATGGAATGTATGATTCCAACAGTAGGTGTATATCCTATAGCAACCGCCAATGACAAGTCACAGATTAGTGCACCGCTGATGTCAAGATTTGCAGTTATTGAATTACCTGATTATACAACAGAAGAAAAGAAAATTATTTTCAGCAAATTTGCATTGCCAAAGACTTTAAAAAGAATTGGTCTTAAAGAAGATGAGTGTATTATGACACCGGAGGCAATAGATGCAGTTGTAGATATTTACAAAAATACAAGTGGTATTCGTGATTTGGAACAGGCAGCAGAGCACATTACAGCCAATACCCTGTATCAGATAGAAGTAAATCATGTAAAATCAGTTACATTTACAGGTGATATGGTTAGGGAGCTGTTATGTTAATAAATTTAAAGTCTTAAAAAAGCTGTAATAAAACCAAATTGAAGATGAATGATTTTGATTAAAAGCAATGAGGCTAATTTTTTAGCCTCATTCTTTGTATGTGGATTATTAATATGATAAGATTATTTTTTAAAACTAATTTAAAAGAAGATAAAATATTTCGATTACTGCTGATGGTTCAACTTACAATTATTACATGTATATATTTTGTTGCATGTTATCTGTGGGATGATTACCAAAATGGAAATATTATAAATGAAAATATAGAAATTTATATAATACTTTTAATAGTAGGGTATATATAGTCTCTTACAAAGAGAAAAAACAAAATTATTAGGAGCGTACATATGATAAATAAATTATATTTAGAAATGATAAAATTATACAGCAGTGATGCAAAAAGAATACAGCATTTTACAAAGGTACATGCCTACGCAAAGCTTATTGCAGAAATGGAACAGGTAGACAACAGAACACTTTTCATAATTCAGGCAGCAGCATTAACCCACGATATAGGTATTCATCTGGCAGAAGAAAAGTATAACAATTGCAGTGGAAAATATCAGGAACAGTTGGGCCCACCAATTGCAAAAGAGTTACTTGCCCGGTTGGGATTTGATAAAGATGTATCGGAAAGAGTGCAGTATCTTATTGGACATCATCACACATACACAGATATAGATGGCATAGACTACCAGATACTGGTTGAAGCTGACTTTTTGGTAAATTTATACGAAGACAACGCCACAACTTCCTCGATTGAAAATGCTTATAAAACAATATTTAAAACATCTTCCGGGAAAATACTGTGTAGGGAAATGTTTGGAATAGAAGGTTTGTAAATCAAAATTTAATTATCCCAATTAAAAATATAATAACCTTTCATTGGAGAAAAAATAGAAAGTTATGACTAAAGAACAATTTATAACAAAATATAAATTAAATTTAACAGATCAGCAAATGTCAGCTGTAACGGCAACAGAGGTGCCAACTTTACTTTTGGCAGTACCGGGCAGTGGAAAAACAACAGTGCTGGTTTACAGGCTGGGATATATGATATATTGTCAGAATATTTTTCCAGCAAAAATGCTTACATTAACTTACACTGTACCGGCTACTATAGAAATGAAAAATAGATTTGCAGGGATTTTTGGGCAGGATATTGCAGCGTCAATGGAGTTTAGAACAATCAACGGATTGTGCGCTCAAATTATAAACAGCTATGCAAAGCACATTGGAAGACAGCCATTTCAGTTGATGGCTGATGACGGAAGCCGGGCAAAATTATTGTCTTTAATATATCAAAAAGTTGAGAAAAAATATCCCAATGAAAGCGACATACAAAATATAATTACCTTAATTACTTACATAAAAAATATGATGCTTTCAGAAAAAGAAATAGAAAAACTAGGGGATAAAGAAAAGTTATCGTTACTTAAAATTTATAATGAATATAATCGTGAATTAAGAAATCAGTCATTGATGGACTATGATGACCAGATGATATATGCCTTAAATATGCTTAAATCTACACCGGCATTATTGGAAGAGTTTCAAAACAAACATCAGTATATATCAGTAGATGAGGCACAGGACACATCAAAAATCCAGCACGAAATCATTAGAATTTTGGCATCAAAATATGAAAATATGTTTATGGTCGGTGACGAAGACCAAAGTATATACGGCTTTAGGGCAGCCTACCCTGAAGCACTTTTAAATTTTGAGACAATATATCCAAATGGAAAAGTGCTGCTAATGGAGGATAACTTCAGGTCAAATGGAGAGATTGTGCTGGCAGCTGACAGATTTATTCAGCAGAACACATTAAGACATAAAAAGACAATGAAGCCTTTTAGGCCTATGGAAAGTAAAATTCATTTGGTTGACATAAAAAATAGAAAAGACCAATATGAATATTTAAAAAATATGGCACAAAACTGTACTGAAGAAACAGCAGTTTTGTACCGTGACAATGAAAGTATTCTTCCTGTTGTGGATTTGCTGGAGAAGGAGGGGATTCCCTATAGAATTAAAAATATGGATTTGAGTTTTTTCTCTAGTAAGATAGTTATGGACGTAGAAAACATAATTCACTTTGGACAGGATCAAACAGACACGGAGCGTTTTTTACAAATATATTATAAAATAGGTACTTTTGTTGGAAAAAACGTGGCTGAAAAAGCTGTTACCATAAGTAAACAGAAAAATATATCAGTGCTAGAGGCAGTTTTGATTTGTGACATTACACCGGCAGGTACAAAGAAAAGCGTTAGGGAAATTATGAAGCATATGAAGTTTTTGAATAATGAAAATGCCACAAGTTCCCTTTACAGAATCATAAATGCTATGGGCTATGGAGAGTATCTGGAAAAGAACAATATGAAAACAGGAAAGCTTGATATATTAAGGGCTATTGCCAGCAATCAGCCATCAGCAGATGCATTTCTTAACCGACTAAAGCAGTTGTCTGAAATTATTAAGGAAAAGAAAAATGAACCTTCTAACTTAATCTTTTCAACAATGCATTCAAGCAAAGGTTTGGAGTATGACAATGTTTATATAATGGATGTAATAGATGGAATTTTTCCGGAAAAAACACTTGGCAGAAACATGGCTACAGAAGAAATAAAAGAATATGAAGAAGAAAGAAGACTTTTTTATGTGGCTGTGACAAGGGCCAAAAATAATCTTCACATTTTCTGTGAAAAGGGAGCAAAAACATTTGTAAATCAATTGATGGGGATAGAGAATAAAACAGAAAAATTAAATTTTCATGATTCATTAAAAACCCGTACAAGCAATATAGCAAATAAAGAAAGAAACGGAACAGGCTATGTGTCAGATAAAGGGAAAACCAGCACAAGTTATAGAGCTGGTAAAGTATCGAAACCATACAATGTATTTTCAGACAGCATTGAAATATCATACAAAGATTACAGTGAAAAACTGGAAGAAATAAAAAGAACAGGAATGATTCACCACAAAAAGCTTGGAACCGGAACCGTTTATCTGGTGGATGGTGAAACACTCCATATTCAGTTTGAGTCAGGAAAAATCAAATTAAATTTAAAAACTTTAATGAAAATGGGATTGATATTATAATCAAAATGCCAAGTACAACTATATTGAAAATACCATAACCGCAATCACAAGTACAACTATAATGAAAATACCATAACCACAATCACCAGTATAGCTATAATGAAAATGCCATAACCACAACGCCAAGTATAACTAAAATAATACCGGTTGCCTGATTTAATATTTTTGGTGTGGCTTTGTTTGCAAAAACAGCGGCAATTCTTGCCCAGATTAATGTAAACACAACGCATAACACAAAGACACTTATATCAGGTACACCACCTATGGCAAAGTGGGAAGCTGCACCTGTAAAAGCAGTAAACGCCATAATAAACACACTTGTTCCAACGGCAGTTTTTAGTTCATATCCAAGTACCGATGTTAAAATAAGTAGCATCATCATGCCACCTCCGGCACCTACAAATCCACAGATAAATCCAATCAAAACACCACACACAACAGACTGTATGGCACGTTTTTTAGGAGAAACAGCCTCCATAGCCTCTTTTGTTGTCATAACAGGTTTTACAATAAATTTAATTCCTAAAAGAAAAGTCATAAAAACTGAAAATCCACCCATGGTAGTTGAAGGTACAAGGCTTGAAACGTAACTTCCAACAACTGTAAATAGCAAAACACTAATCATCATTATAATGCCGTTTTTTATATCCAGATTTTTGTTCTTTCCATATGTATAGGCAGAAACAGCACTTGCCAAAACATCAGATGACAGGGCAATTCCAACTGCCAGATAAGGATCCATCCCAAGAAATGTAATAAGCATTGGGCTGATAACAGCGGCAGCACTCATTCCGGCAAAGCCTGTTCCAAGACCGGCACCCATGCCGGCAAAAAAAGTAACAAGTATTTTTATAAATATATCCATTTGTTTTGCTCCTTAAAATCATCTTTTTTAATATATCTTTATAGAATTGGTTTGTCAACGAATGGAAAAAGAAAAATTATGTGGTAAAATATTTAAAGAAAATAAAGTTAATTATATTAAGAAATAAAATCTTTAACAATACAAAAAGGAGCAAAAATGAGTAATCAATTTATTAAAATATCAAATGAACTTATTGAATTTATAGAAAACAGTCCAAGCGCATTTCATGTAACAGACAATTTTACAAAGATGTTTAATAATGCAGGATTTACAAGACTGGCAGAAAAAGACAAATGGAAGCTTACATCAGGTGGTAAATATTATGTTACAAGAAATGATTCATCACTTATAGCTTTTATTATGCCCAAAGAACAGGATTTTGAAAATTTTCAAATAGCAGCAGCACACAGTGATTCACCTGCTTTTAAAATAAAGGAAAATCCTGAAATGACAGAGGACAATCATTATGTATCATTAAATGTTGAAAAATACGGTGGAATGCTTATGGCACCTTGGTTTGACAGACCATTGTCAGTGGCAGGTCGTGTTATTGTAAAAGAAGATGGAATGTTAAAGTCCAAACTTGTAAATATAGATAGGGATTTGTGCATTATTCCAAATCTTGCAATTCACATGAATAGGGAGGCAAATACAGGAACAAAATACAATCCGCAAAAAGACATGATACCTTTGCTTGGAGATATTGATACTAAGGGACAGTTTAAAAATATCATAGCAGAAGCTGTAGGAGTAGAGAAAGACAAAATAATAGATGGAGATTTGTTCTTATACAACAGACAGCCGGGAACAATTCTGGGAGCTAATCAGGAATATATAGCAGCACCAAGACTTGATGATGTAATGTGTGCTTTCAGTCTGGTTGAGGCATTGATTAATAGCAGAATAAGTGAAAAGACCGTTACGGTATGTGCTGTATTTGACAACGAGGAAGTTGGAAGCACAACAAAGCAGGGGGCTGATTCTACATTTTTGTCTGATGTATTAATGCGAGTAGCATTGTGTGCAGGAAAGGATAGCGAAGATATAATCAGGGCGTATGCTCAGTCGTTTATGCTATCAGCTGACAATGCCCATGGTGTACATCCAAATTATATGGAAAAAGCTGACCCTACAAACAGACCATACATGAATGAAGGCATTGTAATAAAATACAATGCAAATCAAAAGTACACAACTGATGGAATATCAGCCGGAATATTTAAGGAAATATGTAAAAAAGCAGATGTACCGGTACAAACTTATGTAAACCGCTCAGATATTTTAGGTGGTTCTACATTAGGAAACATTTCAAATACACATGTATCATTGAACACTGTAGACATTGGTCTGGCACAACTTGCAATGCATTCACCATACGAAACAGCAGGAATCAAAGATACATGGTACATGACAAAAGCAGTAAAAGAATTTTTTGAAACAGTTATAGCTGTGGATGAAAATGGGAACTTTTCAATATAGTAAATAAAATATTACGTTAAAGCCAAATACTAGTACGAAAAACCTTTAATTGTGATAGGGAAAAAAATAGGACTAAATCAAGAGAAACCTTAAAAAACAAAGGTTTGACTGATTTAAGTCCTATTTTTATTAATTGTTTTTAATTGTTAAGATTTTTATTTTACTGTTACCCTGCAGACAACTTTTTTCTTACCGGAAATCACCGTGATTTTGGCTTTCCCCTTTTTCAGAGCTTTGATTCTGCCATTTCTGTATACTTTGACAACCTTCTTGTTTGATGTTCTGTAAGTGATTTTGTCACGACTGTTTATTGGTGTTAAAGTAACTTTCAATTTAAAAGACTTGCCTTTTTTCAAAGTAAGTTTCTTGCGGTTTAGTTTAATCTTTTTTGTAGTAATTTGGTTTGCACGTGAGTCATTGGGATTTGCAGGTGCTGTTGTATTTGTCTTAGAAGAAGCAATTTTTGCAAGTGTTACAGAATATACTTTCCCACATTTGCTACAAGTTTTGGATTTTAGTCCTTTTTCTGTGGTTGTAGGTTCTTTTACAACTACATACTCTCCGTAACTGTGTCCTGTTGATTTTATGCTTCTTGTTTTAGTGCTGCCGCATACACTGCAGGTAAAAGTTGTTATGCCTTTTTCAGTACAGGTAGGTTCTTTTGTAACTATTCCACCATCCCAAGTGTGATTTTTTGTTTTAGTAATAGTTTGACCATATGCAAGTCTCTTCCCGCAATCAGTACAATATGTATCTCCTGTATAACCATCTTCACCGCAGGTAGCCTCCTTTTTCTTGCGAATTTCAGTATGCTGATGTCCTTTGGCGGCAATGCTTTCAGTTTTAGCCTTGTTACATATGGTACAGGTAAATGTTTTCACGCCTTTCACTGTGCAAGCAGGTTCTTTTGTAACCTTTCCATTATTCCAAGTATGAGTAGTTAATTTGGCAATGGCTTTTCCAGATGAAAGTTTAGTTCCACAATCAGTACAATATTTATCTCCTGTATAACCGGTTTCACCACAGGTGGCTGCTTTTTTGCCCCGAATTTCAGTATGGAGATGTTTTGTTGTTTTATCTATGCTTTCCGTTTTTGTTTTACCACAAAGACCACAAGTAAAAGTTTTTACACCTTCTTTTGCACATGTAGGTTTTTTAGTGATTACTCCGTTATTCCAGCAATGATTTTCTGTTTTTGAAATAGTCTTACCGGATGAAAGTTTAGTACCACAGTCAGTGCAATATTTGTCGCCGGTATAGCCTTCTTCCTTACAGGAAGCCTTCTTCTGGTTTCTAAGTTGGGAATGGAGATGATTTGTTGCATCTATACCAACTTTTTCGGTTTTAGTATTGTTACAGATAGTGCAGGTAAAAGTTTTTTCACCTTTTTCTGTACAGGTAGGTATTTTGGTAATTACTCCCTGATTCCAGTGATTATCACATTTATGTACGATTATTGTTGCTGAAGTTGCTGATGGCAATCCGTATAGTGTTGCCCGTAGAGTGGTGGTACCTTCTTTAAGACCTATAATCTTTCCGTTACTATAGGTGGCAATGGAAGGATCATCAATGGAAATGGTTGGAGTATCCAGCACAGTTCCAATAGCTCCCCAACTATTTTCAAGATAAATTACAGGTGTAATATTTGGAGTTACTGTTTCTCCTAATTGAAGAATATATGAATCCTGGTCAAAAATTGGCTTGAAACTCTTAAGCCAGCTTTGAGTTACTGAAACAGTAACAGTTTGCCGGTTGTCATTTGCCGGTGTTGCTGTTGTATTAACAGAAGGCTTGTATGCAAATTCCTCTACCCAGTAGTCATAGCCATTGTAAGTAACATGACCAACTCCAACGCAATTAAAATCATAACCTAACATATTTCTGCGGTGGCCCTGACCGGCATAAGGTTCAGCATCTTCACGCCATCCTCTATTAACTGCTTCTGCAGAAGAATAAACGTTAGGACTACCTGTTGCAATGTTCTCACCTGCATAAAATGTAGTAATACTTTCTTCCGTATAAATAGTAAAAGGACCTTGACCATTTGGGCGGGTGTGATCGTAGGATAATGCAATTTCTGCTGCACGCTTCATTGCAAGTCGCTCTAAATCATAGTCGTAGACAAGTTCTTTTAAACCGGGATAAGCCTCTTGTTTTGTATCAGTTATATCCCAAGCCCATGCATCATAAGGACTGGTTCTTAGTTCATTAATCATATCTAAGATTTTTCGGGCTTCTGTCTGACCGTACTTTACAGATATAGTGACCGGTACGATTTCTTCTGCATTTACTTTTGCCGGAATTAGCATAAGAAAACTCATACAAAAGCTAAACAGCAGTAACCTTAAAGTTGTTTTTTTCATAAATTCACCGTTCCTTTCTATTTGATAATAAAATTTTATCATAATTAAAAAGGAAATTCCAATAAGGCTCTATTTTTTCGAAAAAATAAAATATGTTTCAACCAAAACTGCATAATTATTTTTATTTTCCACATACTAACTGAAAAGCTAATTCATAGCAAAAAGGAATGCTGGCAGGTGTTCATGGACAATATAGAATTGGAGGAAAGTAAGGGAAATGAAAGCAACAGGCATTGTTAGAAGAATTGATGATTTGGGAAGAGTTGTTGTGCCAAAAGAAATAAGAAGAACATTAAGGATAAGAGAAGGTGATCCTATGGAGATTTTTACAAACAGAGAAGGTGAGATTATCTTGAAAAAATATTCTCCGATAGGTGAAATTGACAGCTTTGCCAAGCAATATGCAGAAAGTCTGGCTCAGGTTTCGGGCTGCAGAATAGTAATCAGCGACAGAGACCAGGTTATCGCAATTGCAGGTGGTGCAAAAAAAGAACTGATGGGAAAAAATATTAGTACACAACTTGAAAAGATTATAAATAACAGAAAAAGTTTTATTGTGGAAAATAACAGTGAAAAATGTATTTCACTAGTAGATGGTGTAGAGCTTAAATGTTCAGGACAGGTAATTTATCCTATACTTTGTGAAGGTGACATTATAGGAAGTGTGATCATAATGCCAAAAAACGAAGAACAGGATGTAAGTGACACAGAGCAGAAACTGGCTTCAGTAGCAGCATTATTTCTAGGAAGACAGATGGAAGCATAAGAAAATTGAAATATTGCCCAACACTCCTACGTTATAGCTTATTATTCTTGACAAAACATACAAAATGAAGTATATATCTTATAGATACGCGAGAATTGTATCGCACAAATTATCAAGGAGGAATTACGATGAACAAGACAGAATTCGTAGAAGCAATCGCTAATGAAGCTGGATTAACAAAGACAGACGCAGCTAAGGCAGTTAAAGCTTTCACAGATGTTGTAGTTAAAGCTATGAAAGAAGGAGATAAAGTACAGTTAGTTGGATTTGGAACTTTTGAGGTATCAAAGAGACCTGAACGTCAGGGAATCAATCCTGCAACAAAGGAAAAAATCACAATTGCAGCAGCTAACGTTCCTAAGTTCAAAGCTGGAGCAGCTTTAAAGAAAGAACTTAACTAATCGATAAATATTATTAAGTAATATAGAAAAGATCACTACATAGGTAGTGGTCTTTTTTTGTGGCTCTTTGTCAAGTATGGGGGTAACCCAAGTTTATAATGTTCTTTGTCAGGTATGGGGCTATTCTTTATTTATGCATTTTTAGAAAATGTATAAATAACATACTATTATCAGAAAAAAGGTATATTTTTTGGGGGAAAATTTAAAAAAAACGATTTTTCTAAAATTTAGAGACTTGATACCGATAACATTATGACATAAAATATTAATAACGTGATAGGCGGAGATTTTTTGACAGTATTAATAAGGAGGTAATTATGAAAAAAGTTAGGAAACTGGTTAGTATGTTATTGGTATTTGCAATGACATTTAGCGTGGCTATTTCAGGAAAAATTACAGGCATTACTCAGGTTAGTGCCAGAGAGGCTCTTGGAAGCAATGACTTTTTGAAGGTTAACGGAACACAGATAAGAAAACAAAAAGGAACAGGAGATGTTGTCTATTTAAGAGGAACCAATGCAGGAGGATGGCTTGTTCAGGAAGACTGGATGAATCCAACCAATGCATCTGACCAGAAGACAATGATGACAACATTGGCAAATAGATTTGGAACATCAAAGAGAGATGAGTTGGTTTCAACATACGAAAATAATTATTGGACAACACAGGATTTTGATAATTGTGCAGAAATGGGAATGAGCGTTATAAGATTACCATTTACATACATGAATCTTTGTGATGACAATGGAAATCTTAAATCTAATGCTTTTGACAGATTAGACTGGTTTGTACAAAATTGTAGCCAGAGAGGTATGTATGTTATTTTAGATATGCACGGAGCATTTAGTTCTCAAAATGGTATGGATCATTCAGGAGAGATTAATGATGGAAAACAGCTATATTACAATCAGAACAATAAAGATAAAACTTTAAATTTATGGAAAAAGATTGCAGAACATTTCAAAGGCAATCCGGCAGTTGCAGCTTATGATATCTTAAATGAACCGGGAATTAAGGCAGCTGCAACATATAGTTTACATTGGGATTTTTATAATGAAATTTACAATACAATCCGTTCAAAGGATAGCAATCATATTATTATAATGGAATCATGTTGGGATGCAGACAATTTGCCAAGACCTTCACAGTATGGCTGGACAAATGTAGCATATGAATACCATTACTATCCATGGAATGCACAAAATAGCAGTGATGCACAGAAGTCATACTTTTCAGGTAAAGTTTCAGACATTGCAAATCACAATTATGGAGTGCCAACATTTGTAGGCGAGTTTACATGCTTCGAACAGGAAGAAGGCTGGAAGGCAGCAATGTCAACTTTCAACGGTCAGGGATGGCATTGGACAACATGGTCATACAAAGTTACAGGAAACAGCTCATGGGGCATTTATAATCATAACCCTGAAAAAGTTGATATTTATAACGACTCAGCAGACACAATTAAAAATAAATGGTCAGCTGTAGGTACAGCAAACGGATGGAAAAATGACAAGATTTACAATTTGGTAAAGGCATATCTTCCGGGAACAGTAACATCTACAGGTGGAAGCACAACAGATGATAGTGATAACAACACCACATCAGGTGTGGCAACATTTTATGAACATTCAAATTATGGTGGATGGACAGTTTCATTGGAAGAAGGTTCATATGACTACAAAGATATTTTAGCAAAAGGAATTGTTAATGATCAGATTTCATCACTTAGAGTAAGTGACGGATACAAAGTTACAATATATGATGACGAAGGATTTAAAGGAACATCAAAAGAATTTACCAGTGATGCGTCAAATGTTGGAGATGAAATGAATGACAAAACTTCATCAATTAAAATTGAAAAGATTAACAATCAGACATCAACTACAACATCATATGACACAGTCAAATTGCCGGATGGAAAGTACAGCATCAAATCTGTTGCAAATGAAAAATATGTTGTAGCAGAAAATGGTGGAAGTGATCCGATAGTAGCAAACAGAGACAGTTATGGCGGTTCATGGGAGACATTCTATATTGTTAATAATGATGATGGAACAGTAAGTATAAAAGCAGATGCAAATAACAAATATGTGTGTGCAGTTTTAGATGAAGAAAATCAACTGACACCTAGAAGCGACAGCATTGGTACATGGGAAAAATTTAAGATTTACAAAATAAATGACAGTGAATACGGCATTAGAAGTGCGGAAAACAGAAAATATGTAAAGGCAGACTTGGATAACGGAGGCAAATTAATAGCCGGAAGTGATTCTATAGCAGGAGCCTGGGAAGCATTTAACATTGAAAAAGTCGGTGATACAACAACAAATAATAATGTAGCAACATTCTATGAAAATTCAAACTATGGTGGATGGTCAGTTTCATTACCGGAAGGTACATATGATTATAGTGATATCATTGCAAAAGGTATTAAAAATGATGCTATATCATCATTGAAAGTAAATTCAGGTTACAAAGTTACATTATATGATAATGCAGGATTTAAAGGAACATCAAAGGCATTTACAGGTGATGCATCATATGTTGGTGATGAAATGAATGACAAAACTTCATCAATTAAAATTGAAAAGTGGGATGGCTCATCAAATGTTACATATAACACTGTTAAATTATCAAATGGAAAATACAGTATCAAATCTGTTGCAAATGAAAAATATGTTGTAGCAGAAAATGGTGGAAGTGAAACAATAGTAGCAAACAGAGACAGTTACGGCGGTTCATGGGAAACATTTTATCTGATAAATAATGATGACGGAACAGTAAGCATAAAAGCAGATGCAAATAACAAATATGTATGTGCAGTATTAGATGAAGAAAATCAACTTGTTCCAAGAAGTGATAACGTTGGTGCATGGGAGAAATTCCAAATTTATAAAATAAGTGATACAGAATACGGTCTTAGAAGTGCAGAAAACGGAAAATATGTAAAGGCGGACTTGGATAACGGAGGCAAGTTAATAGCCGGAAGTGATTCCATAGCAGGAGCATGGGAAGCATTTAATATTGAAAAATTGGGAGATGAGACATCTTCTGCAAAAGCAACATTTTATGAAAATTCAAATTACAGTGGTTGGTCTGTAGCATTAAGTGAAGGAAGATATGATTATGGCACAATGATTTCTAAGGGAATTAAAAATGATCAGATTTCTTCAGTTAAGGTAGCAGATGGCTACAAAGTTACATTGTATAACGATGCAGGATTTGCAGGAAGTAAAAAAACATTATTCACAGATGCATCAGGCCTTGGAGATTTTAATGATAAAGCTTCAGCAATCGTAATTGAAAAAGTAGAAAAGGCAGATTTTAATAATTCAAATGCATATATTACATCCATAGCAAACGGAAAGGTAGTTTGTGCAGAAAATGGTGGAAGTGAAACAATAGTGGCAAACCGTTCATCATGTGGAGGTGCATGGGAAACATTCCAGATTGTAAATAACAATGATGGAACAGTTTCATTGAAATCAATTGCAAATGGAAAATATGTATGTGCTGTAATTGATGAAAACAATCAGTTATTGCCAAGAAGTGAAAGTGTAGGTACATGGGAGAAATTCATTATTGAAAAGATTTCAGATGGAGAGTATGCACTTTACTCATTGGCAAATGGAAAATATGTTCAGGCAAACTTAAACGACGGTGGTAAACTTTTTGCTACAAGTGAAACTGTTGCCGGAGCATGGGAAGTATTTGACATTAACAGAAATTAAAGTTAAAATTCCTAATAATTAAATTAAACAATTCAAAGGCTGTTTGCGTGGACTATATATGCAAACAGCCTGATTTTGGTATATATGTTAGTAAAAAAATAAAAAATAAACAAAGGAAAAAACTTTAGGAGGAGAGAAATTGAAAGGATTGAAAGGTTTATTTTGGAAAAAAGCGGTAGCCGTGATTTTGTCGGTTGCCATGGTTTTAACAGGAGTGACAATTACGCCACAAAATGTTAAGGCAGATGCGGCCATTACGGCAACCAATAATGTAACAGCAGTTATTACTAATGATTCTAAAACAGGGTATAGCTCTGAAAAAGATGGAGATTTGTATAACTATGTAAGATATGGTGCATCAGCAGTGGCAGATGGTAAGACAGGTGACTACGTGGCAACTAATGCAATTGATGGCAGTGCTGATACAAGATGGGCAAATGAAGATAAAACAAAAGGTCATTACATTACAATTGATTTAAAACAGTCATATGAAATTTCAAAAATAAATATAAGCTGGGAAGTTGCAAACTCAATTGACTATAAAATTGAGGTATCTAACGATGGAGTTTTATTTAAGTCTGTTACAACAGTAAGCTTAAATGATTATACTACAGCAAAAAACAGAATAGATACATTATCACTGAAAAATACCGTTATTGGGAGATATGTAAGAATCACAGATGTAGGAGAAAAATACATAGCAGATTCTTCAAACAACAGACGATATGGAATATCCATTTGGGATGTGGGCATTTTTGGAAAAGATGTAAAAGCAACTAGAGAATCAGCGGTGGAAGCCACAGGTTCTTTCAAAAAAACAACTGAAGGTGAAACTTTTCAGGATATTATAGATAGCAGATATTACAACTACACACGTTATAATGGTGTGTCAGCAACTGCAAGTGGTCAGGAAACAACTGACCGTACACCAAAAGCAGCAATTGACAATGATAAAAGTACAAGATGGTCTGCAACAAATGGTGATTCTACATATTACGTTGTTGATTTAGGAGAGAAATATAGTGTTGAAAAATTATATTTAAGCTGGGAATATGCAAATGCAACAGTTTATAACATATATAAATCGGATAACGGCACAGATTATAGTTTGGTTACAACTGTAAATGCCATAGGAATGTACGAAAACAGTGCAACAAATGGAAACCGAGTAGACAATGTTGAATTTGGAAGTGTAAATGCCAGATATATTAAGGTACAGGCAGTACAGCGTTGCTATAAAGAGGCAAATTATGGTGGCGGACAATATGGTGGAATGTCTTTATATGAAGTAGGTGTGTACGGCACAGACATGGAAAAATCATATAGCAAAAAGGCATTTAATCAGTTTAGGGTAGGAAACAAGGAAACTATTGGAAATGTAATAGAGGCAGAAAATGCTGACGAAATAGACGGCAATATAAAAGTAGAAACTAATGAAAATGCCAGTGGAAAGAATTTAGGAGGCCTTACAAACAACACATGGGCAGAGTACAATATTAATTTTGACAGAAAAACTTCAAGAATTTATTTAAGATACAGTGCAAACAGTAATGCCGGTGGAACTATACAGATGTACGTTGATGACAGTACAATGTCTACAACTCCTGTAGCATCAATTGACGTAAGTTCAACAGGTGGATGGTCCAACTATACAGATATTTCACAGGAAGTAGTTGTACCATCAGGCAATCATAAAATATATTTTAAATTTGTAACTGATAAAGGAAATGTGTGCAATTTGGATTATTTTAAATTTGAATTCGCACCTGAAAGTATAAACAACACAGCTGATTTACACGAGGCAGAGAATGCACATGCCTTTGTAAGAGGTTCAGCAGCACAGAGTAGCTCTGTGGAAAGTTCTGATAAGTATTCAGGTGGAAAGGCTGTGGGCAAAATGAACACTTGGATTGAACGTGACCGTTCTTATCTGACTACATATGTTAAAGCAGAAAATGCAGGATACTATCAGTTTAAAGTTCAGTATGCCGGAACAATGACTACACTGCTTCAGTACAGAATCAACAGCAGTGATAACGACAAATGGAAATCAAAAACCATCAGCAGTGTGGATTCTAACTGGGAAAATACCAACACGGCAACTATGCAGATAGAATTACGAAAAGGATTAAACAAGATTGATATATCAGGTGCTGTTTGGAAATGGGCAGTTAATACTACTACAGGTAGAACAGATGGCAAAAACGTACATGATGAATGGTTAAATATAGATAGTTTTTCATTAACATATAAAGGTGAAAATAAAAAAGCATTTAACAGTGTTTTAGATACAGATTTAAAAGGAAATAAAATTCAGGCTGAAGATTTTAATGAAAGTTCAGGGAATATAAAAGTTGAAGGAGAAAGCGACAGCTTTGTAGACGGAAAAAATCTTGGTGGTCTTACAAATGGAAAATGGGCAGAATACAATATTAACTTTGACAGAAAAGTTTCAAAAATTTATTTGAGAAACAGTGTAAGAGATGGAAATGGTGGAAAAGTAGAGGTATATGTTGATGACAGTACTATGTCCGGGATTCCGGCTGCCACAGTTACTACATCTTCAACAGGCAGTGACTGGAGTAAATATACTGACACAGCAGAGGCCATCAGCATACCATCAGGTAATCACGAAATTTATTTGAAATTTGTGGCAGATGACTCAAAAGCAGTGTGTAATCTTGACTGGTTCCAGTTTGAATATGAACCTGAAACAGTAAAAGATTCAGGAGACATACACGAAGCAGAAAATGCACATGGATTTGTTCAGGGAGATGCAGAAACAGAACACACTTTTCAGGCAGATGGAAAGTTCTCAAACAATCTGGCTGTAGGTGGAATGAATGCATGGCCTGACAATGGAAGAGCATATCTTACATCTTATGTAGATGTGAAACATCCTGGTACGTATAAGCTGACAGTGGCATATGCATCAGGAAGCAATAAGGATACAAATATAGATTGTAGAGTAAATAGTGTAAACGACGGTGACTGGAAAAGTATATCAACACCTACAACCGGCGGATGGACTACAGTAAAGAAAATAACTACCGAAGTGACGCTGAACAGAGGTGTAAATGTAATAGACATAACTGGGGCTGCAAATATTCCTTATGCAGAAAGTAATGCATGGCAACAGGTAAATGTGGATTACTTTACATTGGAAAGAGTGCCTGAAGATGGTGATTTAGCATATGGAAAAAATGTTGAAGTATCAGGTTCTCAGAGTGGTTTTGATGGTTCCAATGCGGTGGATGAAGATGAGGATACAAGATGGGCAAGTAACGAAGAAGGTGACAAGGCTTATCTGATTGTAGACTTAGAAAAATTGTATGAAATTGAAAAAGTGAATATTATGTTTGAAAGGGCATATCCAAATGATTTCCAGATTCTTGTATCAAAGGATAAAACCAATTGGACTGTTGCAAGAACAGTAAGAGGCTTTAAAACAACTGATACAGACAAGCGGGTATATGAGTCTAACGGAGTTTGTCTTGGAAAAGCAAGATATGTAAAAGTACGATGTCTTAACATGGCATTTCACAATGCAATGTCCATAAGAGATATAAGGATATATGGAACAAAAATAAAAGGAAATTTGTCAGACATGGCTTTAAACTCAGAGGTTACAGCAAGTAGTTTAGATGATAACACCAGTGTGGCAAATGCAAAATATGCAGTAGATGGATTGGATGACACAAGATGGGGTGCAATTAAGACAGATAGCAACCCATGGTATCAGATTAATTTAGGTCAGCAATGTAAAATAGACTCCATTGATTTGAAATTTGAGAGAGCTTATCCAACAGGATTTAGAATACAGATTTCAGATGACGGACAGACATGGAAAGATTATAAAACTATTAAAGATTGGATAGAACCAGGTGATGCAACTGAAATTCAAAAGGCAGATTATTATGCCAATATAGAATTGGGTAATAGTATCCATATGGATGATGTAAAGACACAGTATATCAGATTGTATACAGACAAAAAAGTTAGAGGCAATGAATGGGGAGTATCATTGTACGAATTTGAAGTATGGGGAACTGAAGTGGCAAAGAAAGATTATTGGAGCAATCAGGCAAAGAAAACGTATGGAATTTATCCTGTGGATGGTTTAAAGGTTACAGAAAATGATGGCCTAATTAACAGTAGTCTTGTTCAAAATGATGTTATTGGCAGTGGTGATACATATGAAGTGGTATATGAACCCGGTCAGAGTATGTATTTCTATGCAAATCCAAGAGATTTGTATTTTGATTCATTACAACACCAGATATGCTGGTCATCATCTGACTCAGGAAAGAACCTGTGGGGTGCTACAAGTCATGATGAAAATATTGCAAAATATACAGCACAGCAGCAGGCTACGGTGCAGTATATAATGCCTGAAAACATTGATTTTGGAGATAAAGATTATGTAGAGACAGAAATAGGATGTCAGATTTACAATAAATCAGATTTAAGCAATGGAAATCCTAGTCCAAAGTTTAGCCTTACATATAAAGTAAGAATATGGAAATCATCATTAATTATACAGGATAAACTAAGTGAAAGCGGAAGTCTTAGTGTAAAGAATCCTGAAAATGGAGCTACATATCAGTGGCAAAAGAGTGTCGATGGAAATACATGGAGTGATGTTTATGAAAAGAGATATGATTTGCAAATTCTTAGTGGAAGTGGAGATGGTATTACAAATGATGTGGTAAATGTTGCTCATGACTTAGGCGGTGGACAGTATTATCGTGTACGAAAAGTAGGAACAACCCAGTGGTCACATCCATATAAGGTTCAATATTACAACGACATTCAAAATGGAGATTTTGAGTATCCGGCAATGTTTTCGTCAGATGAAGATGGAAAAATCTTCCCATTTAACTCAAATGGTGATGAACAGCAGTATCCTAACGGATATGAAGGTTTAATGTGGAAAACAACAGCACCGGGATGGACTAACGAGCGAAATAGTAACCGTGTAGGACATGATATTGAAATTGTAAATGGAAGAAAGTTAAAAACCTCAGGAGAAAAAGAACAGGTATCCCAGTTCTCCGTAACACAGGATGAAATGTACAAAAACAATACTCATGGAGACCAGTTTGCAGAGCTTAACTGTGAAAATGTAGGTGCATTATATCAGGATATTTTAACAACACCAAACTCAGAGTGTTATTGGGACTTAGATTATGCAGGACGTTGGTGCCAGAATAGTATGTATGTTGTTGCAATGTCAGCTAATGATGCACAAAATTATACAACATCGAAACAGATTGAGGCGTTAATCAAACGTGATGATGTAAAGGCTATTACAACTAATCAGGAAGGCACAAAAGGTACAACAATTAAATTGACTGATGGAGTTACTGCTACGTTGTGGAAAGTTACAAGTAAGGAAACAGCAGGGCAGTGGAATGATCATAACGGTATATATAATGTTCCTTCCGGAGAAAATAATTATCTTACAAGATTTTTCTTCGTATCAGCAGGTGGTGCAAAGAGAAATGATGGTGATACACCGGATATGACTGTGGGAAGTTTACTTGATAATGTAAAATTCCAGCAGAAAAAGGCCTACAAAATAGAATATTATGTTGATGGTGTAAAGCAGGATAATCTTACAGTAACAGGAAGAGTAAACCCTTATGACAGAGTAAGTATACCTTCTCCATCACAGTTATCAAATTATACATTGTATGATTCAAAAATCAGTGGCGAAAATGATGCCAAAAGTAAGTTATTTTATGTTGACGAAAAAGACAGAAACATGACAGTAGCCTACAACCACAATGTGCTAAAACTGTACTACCAGAGTGGTGTAGTGGCTGTTAATGTAAAAGTAGAAGGATTTGAGCAATTACCTAATGGTTATAGTGTAGTTGTAAATCTGAAAAACAACGCAGGCGCTGTTTTACAGACTTATACAATGAACAAAGATGAGTTTAGTAAAATTGAAAAACCAGGTGGTGGAGGAGTTGAAGGATACTTTGACACTGTTACTTTTGATGGAAAAGATTTAACAAATGGCAGTTCATATACAGTTGAAGAAGTTATAGTCAGCAATGATTATTTACCATATTATCTGGAAAGTGTTGATAAAAACGGAACAGATGAAAATGTGGGAGTGGACAGAATAAATAAAACTAATCTGTCATTTAGCACTCAGTTTACATATTCATCCGGAAATGAAAACTCAGTTAATTTTATTAATGTTTACAATCCAATAAGAAAAATAACCATTAGTAAAAATGTATCAGGCAATATGGCAGATGATGACAGGAAAAATAAGTCATTTAACTTTAGTATTAAGATAGAAAAAGACGGAAATACCATAGATGCAGCTAAAATAATAAGTGAAAAACTTACAAGGACAGCAACAGGACAGTATACATTTGCTCTTAAACATTCAGAAAAGGTAGAACTCTATGTATACAACAATTGTAAGGTAACTGTTTCAGAAGACGATTACAGTAAGAAGAAAGATGTGGATACATCGATTTACAGCGATGATTATTATGTAACTTCATGGGAGAAAGACTCTAAGGTTACAGATGGAAGAAACATAAGCATTGACAGTGTTAATTCAGATCAGGAACTTGTTTGCAACAATGTTTACAATGATTTAGGAGATGTTGAAGTTCAGGGATTTCAGATGAATGGAAATAAAGACACCGGAGGTGTGTCAGAGTTTAGTCCGTCATTCAGAGTAGTATGTCGTGTAAGTAAAAATACAATTAAAACAAAAAAAGTCAAAAAGTTTGGTGTGATTTATGCAATAGCAAACGCTACTGATGGAAAAACAAGAGCTGAACTTGAAGACATTATGACCATAAACAAGGCAGATGGCAAATATGTCAAAGTACATGAGGAAACAGAAAAGGGAATATATCCTGACTGGACTACAAAGGAAGATTCAAAGTATTCCACAAAGTATTGGCAGTATTATGGCCTTACATTTAAGTGTCTTGATTATATGTTCTACACATTACAGGAAAATATTACTGTAAGAGCATATGCATTAATGGCAGATGGAAGCATTGAATATGGAGATAACATTTATACTGTAAATATGTATGAGATAGCAGATTATCTGTATAAAAACCAGAAAATGAGTACATTGAAGGGACATAATTTCTTATACAATAATGTGTTAAATCTTGTGACAATTAACAACAACAGACTTGATATATTAAAATCAATGATGAGTGCCTTAAATGTAACAAGTACATCAAATCCATACTATGCTACATTAAATAAATTGTACAAGGACATGAACAATTATGTATATTGTCAGCAGGAGTACAAAGGAAAATATCAGGAAAGGGAAGAATTTGTTCCAGCAACACTTACAAGTCAGGAGCAGAAAGATTTGTTAAGTGCCTTAAATGACAAAACAGGAACTTCTTATTCAGATATAAATGATTGGATATACAATCAGACAGAAAAACAGGGCAAATATAATGGCTATTATAAAAAAGTTCAATATGCATGGGACAATGGAATTTATGTTAAGTAGTACAGAATGAGGTGAAGGAAATGAAAAAAATAAAAGTTTATGAGACACCGGAATTGATAGTGACAAAGTTTGATGTGTCTGAAAAAATTATGGACTCTGCATCATTTTTTGAAACTACCAATCCAAACGAAAACCCGGGAGATATAGTTACAAGAGAATGGGAATCCCATCCTGATGTTACAGGTGGAGAACTTCCAGTTGGATTTTAAGAAAATGTGTTTAGAAATTAGGAGAAATTTATGAAAAGATTAAAGAAAATAATTGGAATAATACTTGCCGTCTCTTTTGTAATAACAGGAATACCACAGTTGGGTAGTGTAAGAGTAAAAGCAGTTTCTACCACAAAGGAAAGCTATCCCGGATTTATAAAAGCAGATGGTAAGCAGTTAAAAAATGACAATGGTGATACCGTGTATTTGCGTGGAGTAAATGCAGGTGGTTATATGTTGCAGGAAATCTGGCTGTGTGCAACATATGGTGGAACTGATGACAACTCAAGTGGAAATATCAGATGCCAGAAAAACATTCTGGATACTTTAAATTCCAGATTTGGCAGTGAAAAGGCAAAAAATCTTATTAATGCATATGAAGACAATTATTGGACAACCGGTGATTTCGAAAATTGTGCAAAACTTGGCATTAATTGTATCAGACTTCCAATTTGGTACAGAAATCTTGTTGATGAAAATGGCAACTGGTATGACAATGCCTTTGATAAAATTGACTGGTTTGTGGAAACAGCAGGTCGATATGGCATATATGTAATTATTGATATGCATGGTACATATGGTTCACAAAATGGCAGTCACAACTCAGGTATTTACGGTGGAAGCACAAATCAGCAAAAAAAGGACAATTCAAATTTGTTCTTTGGAACAGATGCAAGTACAAATCAGGCAAAATATTTGGATATGTGGTTAAAAATTGCACAGCATTACAAAGATAATCCTGTTGTTGCAGGTTATGATTTGCTTAATGAACCAATGGCAGATTATATGAATGCGACAGATGTAACCGGAACAAAGGCCGAAAGACTTAGTATATTGTGGAATGTATATGATAAGGCTTACAAAAAGATAAGAACAGTTGACAGCAATCACGTTATTATTATGGAAGCCGTGTGGGATGCAGACACTCTTCCCAATCCTTCTGATAAAGGTTGGACAAACGTAATGTACGAATATCATCAGTATTTGTACAGTGATTACAGTGACAAAGACAAACAGGTTGCTGCAATGCAGAGCAAAATAGACAATATAACAGGTGCAAATTATGATGTGCCAAGTTATATTGGAGAATTTAATATGATGTCAAACAGTGATTCATGGAGTGAAGGTGTTAAATTATTAAATAACAATAATTTAAGTTGGACAGTTTGGAACTACAAATGTACAAAACAATATGGAAACTGGGGATTATTTAATACTCCGGGAGACGGCTCCAATGATGATACAGCAAAGTATTGGGCAGATGTAGAAAATGATTCTTATGAAACCATATTATCAAAATGGTCAAATCAGGGAAGCGTTGACAGAAATACAAATGTGACGGACAAAGTAAAAAGTTATTTTCCGGGTACAGTGGACAATCTTGCAGAGTCTAAAATTAAAAGTGTAAGCCTTGTGGATGCTGATGGAATGTTAAACCAAATAGATGTAAACTGGTATCCAAAGGCATATATGGATGCAGATACAAAGTACAACATTTATATTGATGACAGTACAACCAGTGTGGCAACTATATCCCAGTCTGATATAAAATCAGACAGTACAGTTATAAATGCAACAGATTATACAAATCAAAATGGTGTAATAAAAGATCTGGACAGTAGTGGAAATCCGGTAAATATAGGTGGAACCCATAATGGTGACTGGACAGAATACAAAGACATTTCAGTATCAAATCCTATAACCTCTGTCACTTTTAACTATTCATGTGATAAAAATGCAAACGGTACAATTTATGTATATGATAAAAGTATGGATAGTGTTCCTATTGGATCTATTAAAATTACACCACCAACTGCAAATGCAACATGGAATAACTATGTTACAAAAACAATTGACTTGTATGAGCCGTTAACAGAGGGGAAACATACTATTTACTTAAAATTTGTAAATGATATTTCAGGCAATGTTGTGAATTTAAAAAATTTTACATTAATAAGTTCATATGGAAATGTGAAGCTTGAAAATGTGGCTGCAGGAAAGCATACAGTTACTGTACAGGCAACTTTAAATGAACAGGTATCAAAAGGAACGACATCAAATGAAGTTGAAGTTGTGTCAGGAAATACAATGTTAAAGTCTGACAACATTACAGTTGAGGGATTTCAGATTAAAACAAATGGAAATAGGTATTACAACACAAAGGGCGAAGTTTTATTTGATGAAGAAGGAAGTGAGAAAAAAGTAGCCTTTAGAACAATTTGTAAAGCACCTGATATTGGACAGACCATTACAGTTTCAGGAAAGAATTACACCGTAAAAAATACAGGGGTAATATACACAATCGATCCTAACAGTTCAGGAAATTCGGCTGTTGATGTATTGGATAACACATATTCAATACTAAATACTCAGGCTATTAGTGGTAATGAATATACCTATAGAGGAGCAAAGCAATACAACAACAGGGATTATACATTTGGCTATGTGACAACAGACAATGGAATATTAAGCAAAGAAGATGGCACAATGAAGTATGTCAGAACAATGAGTGACAACTCATATTATGGTAGCGATGGCACACTAAATGTCATGACAAATTCATTCCATGTAAGAGGTTTTGTTGTGGCAGAAGATGGTACTTTGATTTACGGCACGGATACAGTAACAATGTCCATACCTGAAGTTGCAAATTACCTTTACAAAAATGTGTTGTCATCAAACTACAATGGTCACGCATATCTTTATGATACAATTTTAAGCAGAATAAGTTCTGAAAATCCTTACTATTATAATCATAAAGTGGATTACGGTTGGAATGACAACCTATATGATCCTGGCAAAAAATAAATATAGTCTTTATAGAAAATCAAACATATATTATAATAATGCCGGAGAGAAAAAATCTCCGGTATTATTTTTATATGTAAATAGGAAATTATTTTTTAAAATGTAAATTTAATAATATGGAAAATTATATTATAAAAATTAACCTAATAGTAGAAAAATATATATTCTAAGCATATAAATTTAAAAATATTAATTAGAACAAAAGGAGATATCGTGAGAATAGATAAATTTTTAAAGGTTTCAAGAATAATAAAAAGAAGAACAGTGGCAAATGAGGCATGTGATGCAGGAAGAGTTTTGGTAAACGGACAGCCGGCTAAGGCTTCAAGAGATGTAAAAGAGGGAGACAAAATAGAAATTCAGTTTGGTCAAAGAACTGTAAAGGTGGAAGTTTTAAGCACAAAAGAAACAGTTAAAAAAGAAGAAGCGGCAGATATGTATAAAGAAATTTAGTAAAACTTGGTGATTTAACACCCAGATGGTGGATATAATAATTTACCCATAAGTTATATTTTCCCTAAGATATTAATAAAATGTATATATAAATATTTTGGGGAAGAATATGGAACAAAATAACGCAGTAAAAACTCACAAGTTTTCTTTGGACAATCGTAAGTCAATGAATCTAACCGGAGTAAAGGACGTAGTAGCCTTTGATTTAAATCAAGTGATTTTAGAATCTACCATGGGCATGATACATATAAAAGGTCAGGATTTGAAGGTGGCAAAATTATCCATTGAAAAGGGTGAAGTAGCAATTAATGGTAGAATTGACAGCATAGTTTATTCTGATGTAAAAGATTATAGTGAAAAGGGCAAATCATTAATAAAAAGGATGTTCAAATAATGAGTGTGCAGATAAATGAAGAAGCAATGCTTATTATTATGAGCATTTATGGTGGGCTTATACTGATTTTGTGTTATGATGCCATTAGGATTTTTCGAAGAGTGTTTAGCGTAGGCTGGGTTAGAATAATTATTGAAGATGCTATTTTTTGGACAGTTGCAGCCATATTTATGTTTAACATTTATTTAAAGTATAACTATGGCAGACCACGATTTTTTTCAATTCTTTTTACAGTGCTTACAATGTTGGTATTTGAGTGGGTGATAGGAAGAAAATTTATTGAGAAAGTGGCAGAGTTGTTAAGAAAAAATATGATAAAACTGTTAAAACCATTGAAAAAATATATCAAAGCAAGTAAACTGAAAAAGGAAAATAGAAAGAAGGAAAGAAAAAATGCCGGATCAAAAGAGAAGAAGTCAAAGAAAAAGAACATCAACAAGAAAACTTAGTGATGTCAGAAGACGACGTATTCAAAGCAAGCGTATGACAGTTACTATTTCGGTTGTTGTTATAGCTTTCTGCATTGTGGTAGGAGCTCAGATGATTAACAAATACAGTACATTAAAGAGCCTTCAGGCACAGGAACAGAAACTTAAAAATCAATATAAAAAAGAATTACAGTTATCAGAAGAATTAAAGGAACAAAAAGAATATGTTCAGACTGATGATTATGTAGAACAGATGGCAAGAAACCTTGGACTACTTTATCCAAATGAGGTTATTTTCAAGCCGGAAGAATAATATAAGATGTTTAACAAAGCCAAAGCCACAGAATGATGTAGCTTTGGCTTTGTTTATAATCCTAATAAAAACTTAATGTCGAAATATCTAATTATTTTCATACCTTGTTTTGACAAAAAAATATAAACCGGCACTGTATACTACCACCAGAACGGCAAAAAGGGGGTAGAAAATGGAAAGGATAATAAAACCTTTACTACTACTAATGATAGGAATGCTTACATGCGTTTTCCCAATGTTGGGATATTATACTATAGCAGAAAGTTGGTACACGGCATTATGTGGTGTGAAAGGAATGCCTATAGTGGCAGTACCGTTTATGATTTATACAATATTGGCAAATGGTGGAATGGTTATGGCAATGAAGTACGGAACAATATTTGCTACAACAGGAATTTGCGTTTGCCGGTACAAAAGACTGTCAAACAATTACAGCCCATATGTGACGGCGTTTATAGCCACAGTGGTAACAGTAGGAATAGAAACAATAGACTGGTATATGAATGGAATGATAAAGTCAGACATTTATGTACTTGCACCTATGATAATGTTGACATGGTCCATGACAGTTATATTTTCCTACGGAGTAAATTTTATTATGGAATTTATTCCAAAAAGAACAAATTATAAGGAAGAAATGGAAAAACGGCAGGAAATCAAAAACCAGTCAATAATAAGAACTTCCATGGCATTTAAAAATCTGGCAGGTGAAATTAAGAAGATTTCAAAATTGGACAATGAATACGATGTCTCAATAGAAAATGCCATAGAAAATGAAATAGCTGACAGTGGATGCAGAGGGTGTGCAAATGGTCAGATTCAGTATTTGGAAAGGGCAAAAATTAATTATCTCTGGTACAACAAAATGTTGGAGACAAGAGAGGCAATGGCTATCCAGTTTAATGAAATGGCAAAAATGATGGAAAATTACGCCAAAACAGAATATGAGAACAAAAAAACACTGTTTGGAATGGATGATTATGTGAAACATAAATTAAGAGAGCATAAAATCATAGCCAGAAAGATCTATATAAATGAAAACAATAAAGGGCTTTTGGAAGTAAGATTTTTGGCAAAAAGAAAGAAAAAACATAATATAAAAGTGGCGGTACTTCAAAAAGTTATATCAGAGGCAGTTGGCAAAAAAATGAGACTGTCAATAGAAAGTCTGTCAATTGTTACAGAACAGTACAATGAATATCAGTTGTTTGAGGAAGTTAATTTTATGACATTAAGTGGAACAGCAAGGCAGACAAAAAATCAGGGAGAATTTTCAGGCGACAATTTTGCAGTTATGGAATTAAATAGTGGTCAGACGTTTATGAGTATATGTGACGGAATGGGTACAGGAAAGAAAGCCTGGAAGTATAGTGAAATTATTATCGATTTGTTGGAAAAAATGATAGATAGTGGATTTGAAGAAAGTACCACTTTAAAACTGGCAAATGGTGTAATGCTTACAGGAAATCAATGGCAGGAACCGGCAGCAGTGGATATGGCATTAATTGACCAGTATTCAGGAACATGCCAGTTTTTGAAATTAGGTGCGGCGTGTACCTATGTAAAAAGAGGAAGATGGGTTGAATGTATCAAGTCCACATCACTTCCTTTGGGAGTGTTGGAGGAAATTGATATGGAAACCATAACAAAAAAACTGTATGACGGAGATTTTGTTATAATGGTTTCAGATGGTATTGTTGATGCACTAAACTGTCAGGACAAAGAGGAGGCAATGGGAAGAATCATTATGGATATAAATACATCAAATCCAAAACAGATGGCGGCAGGAATTCTAACAAAAGCACTGACTATGTGTAAAGGGGTTCCAAAAGATGATATGACGGTAATATGCACAGGAGTTTGGGAAAAATTTTAGTTATAAAATTTGACAGACTTTTAACCATAAAGTATCATAAATCTATGATTAAAGAAGTAGTAGAATATATTGAAAAAAATAATATGTTGCAGCATGGAGATAAGGTTGTAGTTGGCGTGTCAGGTGGCGCTGACTCTGTTTGTCTGTTAAACGTATTATATGAAATTAGAAAAAAATATAATTTAACACTATATGTTGTTCACGTAAATCATGGAATAAGAGGAACTGAAGCATTAAGAGATGAGCAGTTTGTGGAAAACATGGCAAAATCTATGGATGTTTATTATGAATCAAGACATGTAGATGTTCCAAATATTGCAAAAAAATTAAAACAGACTGAAGAGGAAGCAGGAAGAATTTGCAGATACAAAATATTTGATGAAATATGTGACAGTGTAGGAGCAACCAAAATAGCTGTGGCACACAATTTAAATGACAATAGTGAAACAGTATTATTTAACCTGTTTAGAGGAAGTAAACTGAAAGGTCTTACAGGAATTTCGCCGATTCGAGGCAAAATCATAAGACCTTTGTTGTGTTGCACCAGGACACAGATAGAAAAATATCTTTCCGAAAAGAATATTGGATACTGTGTAGACAGCACAAACAATGACAATGAATACAGTAGAAACAAAATCAGACTAGACCTTCTTCCTTTTATAAAAGAGCATATTAATCCTAAAGCAGAATATAATATTGCAAGTGCTGCAAGTGGTTTAAGTGAAGTATATGAGTATATTAATGCTCAGGCACAGGATATGTACAATCAGGTGGTTAGCCAAAATATTTTACTAAATAGAGCCAAAGATTTACCAAAGGTGCTATTAAAGGAAGTAATCAGGCAGTGGATTGACAACAATATTGGAAAATTGAAAGATATTACAGGTACACATATTGAGATGGTAGCTGATTTGCTTGAAAATCAGGTTTCAAAACAAATAAATCTGCCATATAATATGACTTTTGTAAAAACATATAAGGGCATTGAACTTCATATTTTCAATGAAGAAAACACCATAAAAAACGGTGAAAAGTCACCTGCTAATGCAACATCAAAGGATAACAAGTTATCTGCCGGTGCAACAGCAAATAATAAAAAGTTATCAAATAATATAGTAAAAAAAGAAAATGAAGTGTTAGTTAAAGATAATATTTTAAACTCCACAGCCCATTTTCAGTTATCATTGGAAAAACAACAGCTTGACAGGGAAAACATCCCTGATTTGGTGTATACGAAATGGCTTGATTATGATAAAATAAATGAATTGACAGTCAGAACAAAAATGGCTGGTGATTATATAGTAATCAACAAAAAAGGTGGAAGGAAAAACCTTAAGAAATTTTTTGTGGATTCTAAAATTCCAAAAGAAACAAGAGACAATATTTTATTACTGGTAGATGGCTCGGAGATTGTATGGATAGTTGGTTATAGAATCAGTGAAAAATATAAAGTGACAAAAGAAACAAAAAATATTTTAAAAATTAATTTTGCGGTGTTTTTGTATGCGATACGCT
>URQO01000007.1 GCA_900550135.1 uncultured Eubacterium sp. | reverse complement strand
ATCACTTATCATAGAATGTCTATTTACAGACTTTATTTCACAGACTCAAATCAAACGTTCTTCTGTAATATTTTCAAGAACTTCTGTGTAGAACTTGGTGCACAGATACTTTGCCATATTAAGGTTCATATCCAGATAGTTGCCGCAATCTCTTGCACATGCACCAGGAACTTCACCTTCAAAGTTTCGCATAAAGTCAAACATTTCTTTCATTAAATCAACAATATCTTTTGACTCATAATCTCCAGCCAAAACTAAATAGAAACCTGTTCTACATCCCATTGGTCCGAAGTAAATAGTCTTGTTAGAATACTCTTTATGGTTTCTCAAAAATGTGGCACCTAGATGCTCGATAGTGTGAACTCCAGCGGTATTCATAACCGGTTCAAAATTCGGCCTTGTCATTCTAATATCAAAAGTTGTAATAGTGTTTTCACCAACTTTATCTTTTCTTGAAACATATACTCCCGGTAGTAATCTCAAATGGTCTATTGTAAAACTTGCTATTTTCTCCATAGTACGCCTCCTGATAAATAATAAATTTCTAAAAATATATTAAATAATTGTATGAGAAAAATCAACAAAAAGATAGCGTGATAAGTTTCTAAAATCATATTGAAATATATTGACGAAATATATTCTTGATAAAATAGAATATGGCAATCCAAAGCTTATATAGAATCATAAAGCACTATCATATAACATAAAATATATATTGTTTTGATGCTTATTTGATGTAAACATTTGGTATATCAATAACAATTAATATATTATGGAGGTTTTAAAGATGAAAAGGATTCTCATAGGCTTAGTTCTAACAACTATATCAATCATTTTGATTGCATGTAAAAATGATGGTGTACAACAGAAAAGTACAACAGTAAAAAAGCAAGTGATAACAGTGACTGAAAATAGTAGTATTACATCGGATGCTACAAATACTAAAGAAAACCATAATTCAATGCATAAAGACAACAGCAACACAAGGGAAACAACATGTACAGATAATAGTCAAACAATAAAATCAGCATATTCTGATGAACAAATTGATGAAGCAAAAAAAGTCGCAATAAACTATTATAAAAATTTCCCACATAAGTTGAGAAACTTAAAGTTTAAAAAAGTCGAAGGCAAAAAAGTAATGTTTCAAATATACGATGAAACTAATCAGGCTACCAGAGCAATATATTTGAAATTACAAAATGGTAAATGGAAAGTTACTAATGAGGGATATTAATTTGAATATGCTGGCTTAGTTTTAGTTTACGATTGTATCGGTGAATTAATGAGTTTTGAGTAAAATAAAATTGGCAACCAAAATCAAACATAGAATTGTAAAAGGTTGCCAAATCCTAAAAATATTGACACAATACTAGATATTATAAGAATATTGTTTATGTTATGATGTTTATATAGTAGAATTATGAATATAAAATGGTGTAAAATAATTATTTAGGAGGGAATTTTATGAAAAAGAAAAAAGCATGTTTAATCATAGTGATTGTTATATTATTGGCAATACTATTTGGATTTATCTATATGTACGTTCAGAGAAAAAATGCTGTAGCTCAAATTAAAAAAGTAGTTTTGAATTGCACACAAAATAAAGTTGATACTAGGCTTATAAATAACAGTGCCGGAGAGAAGATTTATAGCACAATACAAAATAATTGGAGCGAAGCAGGTGGAATAAAACTAAAAAAAATGGAGTGTGATATTGAAAACGAAAACTGGGGCAAAAATTATATTTGCGTAGTGGTACGTTACAAAGGAACATTAAAGAATGGAAAAAATGCTGAAGATTGTGAATATTACAAAGTGCATTTCGAAAAGAATAGTAACGGCATATATATTACTAAAGTGGGTGTGCCTGTAGGCGAGAAAGGTATTTATATCTATTAGGAAATAGTTGATACAGAAAATAATTAATAAACAACATATAAAACAGTAAATTATTGAATGGTGATTATAGTAAAAAGTGCTAGACGAATATTATACTAATTTCAAAGAAAGTGTTCAACTTAACAAGTTTATTTCTTGCGAGAGTTGGGGCATTGCCGCCCGGCACTTTCTTTTTTTGATATAATTCGGAATGTTAACTAAGAATAATTACATTAAATTTAAATAAATGCACCCAATATAATGTATAGAAAAGATAATACAAATTAAATATAGAGAAAATAATAGATTTTGTAAAAAAATTTACAATAAAATATAACTGAAAGAGTGTGATTCATGTAATAAAATTCAAACCACAAATATTATCCGAAATACAAACATCAAATGTACAAGAAAATATAACTAAAACAGTACAATTCATGTAATAAAATACATTAGCAGGATAAAAGAGAACAATATACAGAGAAAAAAGTAAAATTTGTGCAGGAAAATTTTGAAATATTATTCATTTCCGTGTAAAATATCAGTGACGTCTAAATATATTGGTAAGTAGGAACAAAAAAATATCAGTGACGATCATTGCTAAATAGGAACAAAAAAATATCAGTTACGATCATTGCTAAATAGGAACAAAAATAGCAATGATTCCAAAATATTTGCAAGTAGGAATACAGATAACAAAAAACGAATAGTACAAATACAGGAGAAATTGCACAAATGCCTAAAATAAAGGATATTTTGTGCAAAATATATAAGAAAGTATAGAGAGTAGAAAATGGAAGATAACAAGAACAACATAAGTGAAAAGAACATAAATACAGACAAATATGAAAAAACTCAGAACAATACAAATCACGATAGTCAGACAAAAGAAAACAATATACTAAATAGCCAGCAACAAGATAACAATATTCAGGACAAAACACACAAGCGCCGTGTAAGATACAAAGGAACTCATCCTAGAACTTTTGCAGAAAAGTACAAGGAACATAATCCTGAAAAATACAAGGACACAGTTGAAAAGGTTATTAGTAAAGGTAGCACTCCGGCAGGAATGCATATTTCAATTATGGTTAAGGAAATTCTTGATTTTCTTGAAATCAAGCCGGGGCAGAAAGGCCTTGATGCCACTTTAGGATATGGTGGTCATACATCAAAAATGTTAGAAAAGCTGGAGGGCAAAGGTCATGTTTATGGACTTGATATTGACCCAATTGAAATTGAAAAAACTAAAAAGAGGTTAAAAGATAAAGGTTTTGGCGAAGACATTTTCACAGGAGTAAATATAAATTTTAAAGATATTGACAAAGTTGCAGAAAAATATGGCCCATTTGATTTTGTCTTGGCAGACTTAGGTGTGTCTTCAATGCAGATAGACAATCCGGAAAGAGGATTTACTTATAAGTATGAAGGACCACTGGATTTAAGACTAAATCCAAATCAGGGGATTTCGGCAGCAGATCGTATAAACAGCATTTCGTTAGATGAGTTGGAAGGGATGCTTATTGAAAATTCAGATGAGCCTTATGCTTATGAAATTGCCAAAACAGTTGTGGAGGAAAGAAGAAAAAAGAAAATTGAAACAACAATTCAGCTAAAAGAGATTGTTGAGAAAGCATTAGTTTACCTTCCTAAAAAAGAAAAGGAAGAGGCTGTAAAGAAAAGTTGTGCAAGAACATTTCAGGCTCTTAGAATTGATGTCAATAACGAATTTGAAGTTTTGTATGAGTTTTTGGAAAAGTTACCAAATGTTTTGACACCAAATGGAAGAGTGGCAATACTTACATTCCATTCAGGTGAGGACAGACTGGTAAAAAAATCATTTAAGACTTTAAAGAAACAGGGCATTTATAGTGATGTGGCAAGGGATGTAATAAGACCTGGTAAGGCTGAATGTAACAGAAATCCAAGAGCTAAATCAACAAAAATGCGCTGGGCAATAAAAAATTAAAGGCAATAAAATGATTAATATATTCTATTCTAGATGCCCCAATATAGAACACTTAATTTGTAGGCAAAGGAACAAAAACTTTGTAAATTAGATAAGTATGGAGCCCGTTTAAGACTTTATTCTATACAAGTTATTGCAAAAGTGATACAATACAATAGTATGTTAAAATGACGGACAAACAATATATTCAAGGAGAAAAAATGTGCTAGGAGATAAGAAAGTTTCATATAGTGCCATGCAGTCAACAGGCACACTTACATTAGGAAATTATTTAGGAGCTCTTGACAACTGGTTAAAGATGCAGGAAGAATATGAGTGCTTTTACGCAATTGCAGATTTACATTCATTAACTGTAAGACAGAATCCGGCAGAACTTCGAAAGAGAGCAAGAGATTTATATACATTATATATTGCAGCAGGATTAGATCCTGAGAAGAACTGTATTTACTTCCAGTCACATGTATCTGCACATGCAGAGCTTGCATGGATTTTAGATTGCTTCACATACATGGGTGAACTTAACCGTATGACACAGTTTAAGGACAAGGCTGCAAAGCATGCTGACAATATTAATGCAGGATTATTTACATATCCGTCACTTATGGCAGCAGATATTTTATTGTATCAGGCAGATGTTGTTCCTGTAGGTGTTGACCAGAAGCAGCACTTAGAGTTGACAAGAGATATTGCTACAAGATTTAATGGAATTTACGGAGATGTATTTACAATTCCTGAACCATACATTGGAAAGTCAACAGCAAAAATTATGAGCCTTCAGGATCCATCAAGAAAAATGTCAAAATCAGACGAGAATCCAAATGCAAGTATTTTGCTTATGGATGATCCTGACACAATTATCAGAAAGTTCAAGAGAGCAGTAACAGACTCAGATATGGAAATCAGATATTCTGATGATAAGCCTGGAATTCAGAACTTAATCAATATTTATTCATGTATTACAGGAAAGACTATTGAAGAAGTTGAAAAAGAATTTGACGGAAAAGGTTATGGTGAATTTAAACTTGCAGTTGGTGAATCAGTTGCCAACAGACTTAAACCTTTACAGGACAGATTCTATGAGATTCAGAAGGACAAGGCATATCTTAATGGTGTTATAAAAGAAAATGACGAAAAGGCTGCATACTTTGCAAACAAAACATTAAGAAAAGTTCAGAAGAAAGTTGGACTTACAGAAAGAATCAGATAATGCTAAAAAATATATTATTAGACTTAGATGACACAATTTTGGATTTTAAAAAATGTGAACATGTGGCACTTGATACAGCATTGACAAGCCTTAACATACCACATAACGAAAGCACGCTGGAGTTGTATAGTAGGATAAATGAACTGCATTGGAAAAAATTAGAGACAGGTGAACTTACCAGAAATCAGGTTTTGCTTGGAAGATTTGAAATGTTGTTTGAACAGATTGGAGCAGACTGCAGTGGAGAACTTGCCTGGAAAACATATGAAGAGATGCTTAGCAGACAGCATTTCTTTATTCCAAGGGCGCAGGAGATGCTTGAGTATTTAAAAGACCGATTTGATTTGTACATCGTATCAAACGGTACAGCATCAGTTCAGGACAGACGTATTGAAGGTGCTGATTTGGAAAAGTATTTTAAGAAAATATTCATTTCCCAAAGAGTAGGCGTAAACAAACCTGATGTAAGATTTTTTGAAAGATGTTTCAATGAAATTGACAATTTCAAAAAGCAGGAAACCATCATCATTGGCGACAGTTTAAGTTCTGACATTCAGGGTGGAATCAATGCAGGTATTACTACATGCTGGTACAATCCAAAAGGCACACAGGCACCTGATGATATGAAGATTGATTACATTATAGGTGATTTGGGTAACCTGTATGGAGCAGATAATATATTAGAAGGATAAAATACGCATTAGAATAACAAATAGTGTATTAGAATGATAATGAAACATTTATTTAGTTGTACAAAATGTATTCATTTTATAAAAACATATAATACTAAAATGGAACAATAATTAAGTGAAAACATATATTTGTTGAAACAATAGAATATGTAAAATAAAAATGTACTCATAAAAACAGATGTTTAAATGAGTACATTTTTATTTTTAATGTTTTTTTACAACAGGTATAAACTTGTCAGCAAAAACAATTATAGTATTAACAGCTGCAAAAATAACAGTAATAACAGCAATATAAATAAAGCATTTTCCAAGACCAATATTGTCATAATTTAAAAAATAATATGGATATTTGGGAACATTGCAAAAGGCCTTAGGGCTGTTACATGCGCATCTTGTAAAGAAAGATAAAATATATACAAGAGGAAATGCCAGCCATGTGCCAATATAACTCCATTTGAAAAGTCCTTTTGGCTGGAAAAGAATCCAATCAAAAAGAAACATAAATGGCACAATATAATGAGCAATAATACTTTCAAGGGGAAGCCCCAAAGGAGTCAGGATATCAGTGCTAAGTATTATTTTATGTTCAGAAAAATGATAAATTAAAAATGTGCAGATAATACAGGAAAGAGCCATTCCCTTAAAATAAATTAATAAAGTAGAACGGGTGTCCTTTCCGGCAAAATGTTTAATCAAAAGAACAATCATAAAAGCTAAACAAAAAATATTGCTCCACAATGTAAAAAAACTAAACTCGTGGGTGTTTACATATTTATTATTTATATCAAAGTGCATGGCAATTCCTGTAAAACAAATAATTATAAACAGTATTCTATAAACTAATTCTATTTTACTTTTCATGCCACATTCTCCCTCAAAATATAAATAATGCCATTGGTAATAAATAATACAAAACTACTATATTATTATTACCAATGGCAAGAAAAAAACAGTTGTAAAATAATGTTATTAGGTTCCTAAATATGAGAAATGCATATAGTCTTTTCTGTTGCCCCAAAAACCTCTTGAAAATCCATATTTTTCCAATATTTTAACTAATTTGCAATTTAGAGGAATGGAGTATTTACTTTTCTTTGGTTTCCAAAATGAGCCTGCAAGTATTTTCCCGTTATCAATCATATAGTTTTCGTTTGAATTAATGTCAAAGGCTGTTCCAATACAATGCTCGGAAGTAGAACCTTTTCCACGCCAGTTGTAGCAACCTATTTCGTGTATAGGAAAACGCTCTTTTGACTTGTAGATTTCCTTAAACATTTTCTTTACTGAAGGAGCAAGATTTTTGTGAACTGAAATATAAAATGTTCTGGTATGTTTTTTTCCACGATAATTAACATCCCACACCTTAATCTTTAACTCTTTCATATTTTTTGAAGCCTTAGAAGAAGTGTTGTACCAGTATGTTTTACTGTTGCCAAATAAACGCTTCATTCTATTTTCATAAGGTTCATCCCTAAAAGTATAGTAGTCACAATACTTTTCATAAATTTTTGGCGCGCAACTATTTAAAGTCTTATTACCAATTTTTTTGTAACTGTAGATTTTATAAAAATATAGTTTGCCGTTTTTTAACTTTTTATGTGTAAATGTAAGTTTGCTTTTGCCATTTAAAGTCTTAAGCTTCTTATATTTACCCTTGACAGAAGATTTAAAATAAATAATATAACCACTACAGTCCGATACAGACTTCCATTTAAGAGTGTTGGTTCCTGCCTTCTTTGAGTAAGACTGGGACACGGTCGGGGCATTGGTTCTTACAGTTTCACTTTTTACAGGTGAGTAATCGCCGTAATACTTAATACCCTCGTACATCATGTATCCACGAAGTTTATAATAATATGTCTTTCCCACTGACAAATTAGAATCTTTGTAACTGTATGAATTAAAGTAATTAAAATAAGTTGAAGTGGATATATTTTTTACTAAAGTATATGTACCGTTTTTTGAAGCACTTCTGTAAAGCTCATAGCCACTAAGGTTTTCATCTACATACCATGATATTTTTAAACTATGAGATTTGGCAGGGGTAATAGTACCAATCTTTGGAGTGGATACAGGTATACATGCATCATCAACAAAAGCAGGTTCGCTATAAATTTCATCATAATTATCATCCAAATATACAGTGACAATCTTGTACTGATAATGAACACCAACATATGCATTATAGTCGGTATATGATGTGGAATAACTTGCACCATAATATTCATATACATTATTAGATGCCGAACGATAAATTTGAAAATAAGAATAATCATCTGCATTTACGCTCCAAGAAATGTCAATAGTGCCATCAA
This sequence comes from uncultured Eubacterium sp., assembly GCA_900550135.1. GTDB lineage: Bacteria > Bacillota > Clostridia > Lachnospirales > Lachnospiraceae > Eubacterium_G. The sequence continues at coordinate 46,115 of URQO01000007.1, read as the reverse complement.
TTTGGTTAACATCAACATTTTCGATGACAGGTTTATAGTGGTCTGCGGTGTCAACCTTGTCAATGAAAGGTTTATTGTCGCCTGCTGTATCAGCCTTTACATTGCTTCCTAAAAATAAAAGGGACAGGGAAAAAACGGTAGCAATAAAAAATAAGTTTCTAACACAAAAATATAGTTTTTTCATTTAAAATCATCCTCCTGTAAATATAAAAACATTGTAACATAAAAATAACTTTTGAACTGTAGTTTATTGTAAATTATTGGAAATAAATGTTGAAAAAACAGTATTGATATGTTACTATGCCAATATAGTGAGGGTAATAAAGACATATTTGGAGAACTTAAGATTTTGTATGATATAACTTAAAAGAAAGACTTAAATTCAATTCGCAAAATCCCAAAGTATAAAAAATGAATAGTTATTAAACTCAAACAGTACAAAATAACCAAAGTGCAAGGACAGGATATGCTGTACAAAAAGCAAAATATTTGGGGTTGATAGAAGAAAATAAAATAGAGGAGGTATTTAAATATGAAGAAGGGATTAAAATGTTTTGTGACTATATTGGCTATCTTATCAGTTTTTACGGCAAATGTTAGTGCAGTAACCATGAATGGATACACTTACAAAACAATTAGTGTAACAGGAAAGTATTCAGATAAGGTAAATAACAAAAGCCATAAGAAAATTGTAAGATCATACAAGGATTTAGAAAAGTTAAAAAAGTATATAAAGAAGAATTATAACAATCCTACAAAATATACTAAAAAACTTAAAAAATACAAAAAATCTTATTTTAAAAAGAATGCATTGATTTTTGTTACAGAAAATGTTGACATGAATCAATTAAGTTATAAACTATTGAAGTTGACAAAAAACAATGACAAATTTGTGATCAATGTAGAGAAGAGAGACTTGCTTAAAGACGGATATAAAAAGACAGCGATGGTTATCTATGGAGCAAATACATATATTGTTGAAGCTAAAAAATCAAAACTGAAAAATGTTAAGAAAGTAAAGGTAACATATAAGTTTGTAAAAAACAGCGAAAAATAAAATGAACATAACAAGGCGTTTTAAGAGAAAAATCTTAAAGTGTCTTGTTTTTATGTAGTTGGAAAAATCATACAAAATAGAGTAAATTTTTTTAAAAATCCCAAGGATTTTTATTCACTGGAGTCATCAGTAAAAAGCACAACGGAAGAATTCACTGCAAAATATTTATGCTTGATTTTAAGCAGAATAAATTCACAAATAAAAAAAGATGGTTTTAGAAAAGAAAACTACAGGATACATCGCAATGACAAAAGAACAATATTCACATCAGTTGGAGATGTGGTCTTTGACAGCACATACTACAAAAACAGAAAAGGTGAATACCGGTATCTTACAGAAGAGATGATAGGACTCTACAGACATGACAGATTAAGTGAGGGAGCAGAGGCCATATCTGACCGGTAACCCATTCATGTGGGGTGGCGTCCATTTGTTCAAACTCACCCAAATAAGCAACTCTGGGACGACGGGAATGGGCATCCTCAACAGAAACAAGATTAGTCTGTATCTGATCAGCATCCTTCTGGTTTTTGGCAACTTTCTTTTCGGCCTTTAATTGTTCTCTGATTCTCTTTTTCTTAGCTTTTGTCAGCTTGGGAGAAAAAATGTATTTAGCCTCAAGGATAGACATAACTGCTGCAGGAGAAATATGAATGTTCTCATATTTTCCTAATAACTCAGTAAAATGTTCAAAATTGGCACCATGGTATTTTGTGAGGTACAAATCAACAACAAGATTGCGTGTTTGGGTTGGAATGGTGTTAGAAGGCTTTCTGCCTCTGTTACCATGAATAAAGTACGATTTGCCATGTTCCCTGTAGCTTTAAGTAAGCGATTGACATGCCTCACAGTACAGCCAAGAGTAATGGTCGCTCTTTGTTTGGGACTGGGTGATCAGCTAATGCCTTGATTATTTCATATTTCTTTTGTTCATCCATTGATAATGTTACCTTTCTGATAATAGTCACCTCCATCTGTTGATGGAAGAATTATACTACATTGGGACATTTTCCCTTGTGGTATATTAGGACATTATCAAAAATGGTTCATATAAATGTGATAATAAGTTAAAAATGTATTGCATTCACATACGGGCGATGTTACAATCAACAAAAGAGAATAAGAGCGAGAGAGTCATGAAAGACATTAGTTAGGGACAGCGAATATAAACTCCAGACATTATCAATTAGTGAATTAAGTGACAAGGATAATGAATGGAGTTTTTTTATTTACTAATATACAATTAAATAATAAATAATATTTATATGTTGGAATTTGGTATGAGATACGAAGAAATATACTGGAAAACATATAGATATTAGAAAAAAAGAAGGGAGGTTTATTAAGAAACATACGAAGAGTAGAAGAAAATCAGAGATTAAGACTTTTCGAGGGAGAGTAGTTGAATTCAAAAAAGAAAGAGATGAAAAAGGGCAGTCATATTACAAATCAAGAGGAAAGGAGGAAAAATAATATGAAAAAAAATATATTTTCAATTTTTTTGGTAATGATATTGTTAGTAGGAAGTGTTTCTAATGTTTATGCAGGGGGACATGATTATAAGCGGTTTAAAAAATATACATATGAAAAAACAAGCTATAAATCAATAGCAGTAAATTTTTATAGAGGTAAAAAGAAGTCAATTGTTATTCCAGAAAAAATAAAAAAAATAAAAGTGACATGTGTGGATTTGTTTAAGGCTAAAGGTGTTAAGAAGATAAAAATACCTAGATATGTAGAAGATGTTTGTTTATCGCGTAACAAGTCACTGAAAAAAGTAACAATAGACAAAAGAAATAAGTATATTACTGTGTCAAATAATTGTATTTTAAACAAAAAGAAAACAAAGTTGCTATCCGTACTTGGTGGATATAAGGAAATTAGAGTACCTGAAACAGTAAAAGTAATTGATGGCACACCGTTTTTAGGTTCAAATGTTAGCAAAATTATTATTACCAAAAATGTAAAGAAAGTTACGTTTGGTGCATTTTCTAAATGCTTCAAAGTAAAAGAAATTGTATTTGAAGGTGATAAACTTCCTCCTAATATGGAGGGATGGCCAAGTCGTAATTGGGGGTCAAAACTTGAAAATAGCATGAAGTTTTATGTAAAAAATGAAACATTGGCAGATAAATTATTAGAAAAAATTGACGGAAAAAGCGATCTTTACGCAAAAGTTTATGTAGGTGATAAGCTGGTTCGTGAAAAACAACTTAATTATAATTTGAATTACTAGTGGTAATATATTAGAAAAGATAATATAATCAGATAAAAATATCAGTCTATAGTTGTGTTATAAAATGCAAATATAGGTTGGTATTTTTTTTAGCTATTTTTAGATAAATGAGGCATAGTTAAGCAAAAAAACAATTTGAAGAAAACCAAACTATATTGTATAATATATTGGTTAAAGTGGGTTTTTGTGCAATTCACTATATTTCATAAAATACACATTTGGAAAAGAGACATTATGTTTTTAAAAGACAATCAGTTAGATGCAAATACATATTTAGATTTAAGAAGTAAAGTAGGCTGGAAGCCACTGACAAAGGAGCAGGCAACTATGGCCATTAAAAATAGTCTGCTAACGGTGGTGGCATATGACAAGGACGCCCCTATTGGAATGGGAAGAATTGTTGGAGATGGAGCGGTCATATGTTATATACAGGATTTGATAGTTGTGCCGGAGTATCAGGGGCAGGGTATTGGACAGGCCATTATCGACAGCCTTATTGATTATGTAAAAGAAATAAAACTTCCTGATGCAGAGATTATGCTTGATTTGATGTGTGCAGTAGGAAGAGAAGAATTTTATAAAAAATCAGGTTTTATTGCCAGACCTACAGAAAAGTTAGGACCGGGTATGATTATGTATATCAGATAAACTATCACAATAGGAGAGGATGTATTATGAATATATATTTAATTAGACACGGAAGACAAAACAGCACATTGTGTAATGTAGATGTGCCATTGTCAAAAGAAGGAAGAGAGCAGGCTGATTTACTGGGAAAAAGACTTGAGTCTTATCATATTGACGCAGTGTATTCCAGTCAACTTATAAGAGCAAGGGAAACGGCTGATATAATAAACAGCCATTTAAATAAAAAAAGAGTAATAGACGAAAGATGGCAGGAAGCCAATTTTGGTGGAATGACAGGACTTACCAATGAGCAGTTAAAGGAAAAATATGGTGATTTCCTTGAAAAAAGAGCATTGATGGTGGAAGACATTCCATATCCTGATGGTGGAGAAAACTGTCAGATGATTTTTGAGCGTTCTTTTAAGGCTTTACAGGAATTGGTAAAGGAGCCTTATGAAAATGTTTGTGTGGTAACTCACGGTGGAGTGCTTAGAGCAATGGTTACAGGTCTTATGGGAGCTGATTATGCAAAGTGGCTTACTGTTGGACGTCAAATTGAAAACTGCAGCATTACACACATTTTATATGATGAAAAAATGAAAACTTTCCATATAGAAAGATTAAATGATTTTGCTCATTTTGAAGGAAAAGATTATCTTATGAGAAAGCATTTTGGAAGTGGATTTTTTCAAATGAAAAAGGATAATAAATAGAAACAAAATATCAGAGTACGTAAAGAGTAGTAATTAATAGAAACAAAATATCAGAATACATAAAAGAGTAATATATAAAAAGTAGCAAATAAACTTAAAAATAAGGAGGAGTTATAGCCAAGGCTATACATATTTTATGGCAAATAATTATGATGGAAACAGTATTTCCGTATTAGAAGGATTAGAGCCTGTTCGAAAAAGACCGGGCATGTATATAGGTAGTGTAGGAACAAAGGGACTTAACCACCTGATATATGAAATTGTGGACAACTCAGTTGATGAGCATCTGGCAGGTTACTGTTCAGAAATTACAGTAACACTGGAAAAGGATGGCTCAGCCACAGTAAAGGACAATGGTCGAGGTATTCCTGTTGATTTAAATGAACAGACAGGTCGCCCGGCAGTGGAAGTTGTATTTACCACACTTCATGCAGGAGGAAAGTTTGGAGATGGCAACTATAAGATTTCAGGTGGACTTCATGGTGTAGGTTCATCAGTTGTAAATGCACTTTCAGTTTGGCTGGAAGTTGATGTAAAACGTGGTGGCAAAATTTACAATCAGAGATATGAGCAGGGACGTATCTGCTATGATTTGAAAACAACAGGTACATGTAGAAAAAGTGATACAGGTACAACGGTTAGATTTTTGCCTGACGGTGAGATATTTGAAAAAACATATTTTAAGGCAGATGCAATTGAAAGCCGTTTACACGAAACAGCATATCTTAATCCAAACCTTACCATTGTATTTGAAAACAACCGTGTAGGTGAAGAAAAAGTTGTGAAATTCCATGAGCCTGACGGAATAAAAGCTTATGTTGCAGATATGACAAAAGACAAGGAAAAAGTAACAGACATTATATATTTTAAAAATGATTTAGATGGTATTGAAATAGAAGTAGCTTTTCAGTATATAAATGAGTTTACAGAAAATATCTCAGGATTTTGTAACAACATTTATACACAGGAAGGCGGTACTCATATTACAGGATTTAAGTCTATATTGACACAGACTATTAACCAGTACGCAAGAGAGCTTGGTACCTTAAAGGAAAAGGACGCAAACTTTACAGGTGCAGATGTTAGAAATGGTCTGGTGGCTGTAGTTGCATGTAAACATCCTGACCCACGATTTGAAGGTCAGACAAAAACAAAATTGGACAATCCTGATGCTGAAAAGGTAACTAAAAACATTGCAGGGGAACAGCTTACATTATTCTTTGATAAAAACATTGAAACTCTAAAAAATGTAATAAGCTGTGCTGAAAAATCAGCAAAAATAAGAAAGTCAGAAGAAAAAGCAAAAACAAACATGTTGTCAAAAAGTAAGTTTTCAATTGACAGCAATGGAAAACTTGCCAACTGTGAAAGTAGAAAAGCAGAAAATTGTGAAATCTTTATCGTAGAGGGAGATTCTGCCGGAGGTTCAGCAAAAACAGCCAGAGACAGAAAAACTCAGGCAATTATGCCAATACGAGGAAAGATTTTAAATGTTGAAAAGGCTTCAATGGACAAGGTTTTGGCAAATGCTGAAATTAAAACAATGATAAACGCATTTGGCTGCGGATTTTCAGAGGGCTATGGCAATGACTTTGATATTGAAAAATTAAAATTTCACAAGATTATTATTATGACTGATGCCGACGTTGATGGTTCACATATTGATACATTATTACTTACATTTTTCTATAGATTTATGCCTGAACTGATTACTCACGGACATGTGTATATTGCTACACCACCACTTTACAAGGTTGTACCAAAAAGAGGTGAAGGGGAATATTTATATGATGATAAGGCCTTGGAAAAATACAGAAAAACACACAATGGATTTACGCTTCAAAGATATAAAGGTCTTGGAGAAATGGATCCTGACCAGCTTTGGGAAACTACACTGAATCCGGAAACACGAATTTTAAAACAGGTGGAAATTGAAGATGCAAGGCTTGCATCAGATGTTACAAGTATGTTGATGGGTAGTGAAGTTGGACCAAGAAGAGAGTTTATCTACAAGCATGCAAAAGATGCTGAGTTAGATATTTAAAAGGAGTTATAATGGCAGAACAGATTATAAAAACAGAATATTCGGATATAATGCAGAAAAGTTACATTGATTATGCCATGAGTGTAATCTGTGCAAGAGCTTTACCAGATGCAAGAGACGGATTAAAGCCGGTACAAAGACGTGTACTTTATGCTATGGATCAGTTGGGATTGTCTCACGACAAACCACATAGAAAGTCAGCCCGTATCGTAGGTGATACAATGGGTAAATATCACCCACATGGTGACAGCTCAATATATGAAACTCTGGTAGTTTTGGCTCAGGAGTTTAAAAAAGGAAAAGCACTTGTAGACGGACATGGAAACTTTGGCTCCATAGAAGGTGATGGGGCAGCTGCCATGCGTTATACTGAGGCAAAATTACAAAAGTTTACAGAAGATGTATACCTTGCAGATTTAAACAAGGATGTTGTAGATTTTGTACCAAACTTTGATGAAACAGAAAAAGAGCCACAGGTACTTCCTGTAAGAGTTCCAAATTTACTTGTAAATGGAGCAGAAGGTATTGCCGTTGGTATGACTACAAATATACCAACTCACAATTTGGGAGAAGTAATAGATGCCGTTATAGCTTATATGGACAAAAACAGCATTACAACAGAAGAGTTAATGGAATATCTTCCGGGACCTGATTTCCCAACAGGTGGAATTGTAGCAAATAAATCTGATCTTCCAAATATTTATGAAACAGGTTCAGGTAAAATTAAGTTAAGAGGAAAGCTTGAATTTGAAAAGGGAAAAGGAAGAGAAAAGGATAAACTTGTTATTACTGAAATTCCTTATACAATGATTGGTGCAGGAATAGGAAAATTTATAAGTGATGTTATAGATTTAGTTGAAACAAAGAAAACAAATGACATTGTTGACATCTCAAATGCATCAAATAAAGATGGTATAAGAATTGTATTAGAGCTTAAAAAAGGAGCAGACGTTGAAAAACTTAAAAACATGCTCTATAAGAAAACAAAGTTAGAAGATACATTTGGTGTAAATATGCTTGCAATTGCTGATGGAAGACCTGAAATCATGGGACTTAAACAGATTATAAAGCATAGTGTGGATTTTCAGTATGAACTTGCCACAAGAAAATACACCACACTTTTAAATAAGGCACTGGAACAAAAAGAAATTAAAGAGGGTCTTATCAGGGCAACAAATGTTATTGATTTGATTATTGAGATAATAAGAGGATGTCAAAGCCAGAAACAGGTAAAAGAGTGTCTCGTTCACGGAAAGACAGAAGGCATTAAATTTAAAAATCCTGAATCAGAAATATATGCAGGAAACCTTAATTTTACTGAACGTCAGGCACAGGCAATTCTTGATTTAAGACTTGCCAAGTTAATCGGTCTTGAAATTATGGCTCTTCAAAAAGAATACGAAGAACTGGTAAATAAAATTGCTGATTATGAGGAAATATTAAACAGCAGACGTGCCATGACAAAGGTCATAAAAAAAGATTTAAGAGCAATCAAAAAGGAATATAACAGTCCAAGAAAGACTCTTATTGAAGACGGAAAAGAGGCAGTATTTGATGAAAATGCATTTGTAGAACAGGAAGTTGTATTTGTACAGGATAAGTTTGGATATGCAAAGCTTCTTGAACCTTCAGCATTTGACAGAAATATTGAAAGTGTTACGGAAAATAACAAATATTACTTTAACTGTATGAACACAGATACAATCTGCATATTTACAGACAATGGAAATGTTCATCAGATTAAGGTACAAAATATCCCAACAAAGAAAGTAAGAGAAAAGGGTGTTCCAATTGACAACCTGGGAAATTACAGCAGTCAGGGAGAAAGTATAGTTGCCTTAATGTCATTTGACATGATAAAAGGTAAAAAACTATTGTTTACCACAAAGAACGGAATGATAAAACTTGTAGACGGAAGTGAATTTGAAACCAACAGAAAGACTGTTGCGGCAACAAAGCTGGGAAAAGATGATGAACTTGTTTCCGTAAAGATTACAAGGGTTTCTGAAAAGGAAGTAGTTCCTGAAGAACCGGAAATGCCAGTTATGTTATCCGGTGGTTCTGATGATTTTGAACCTTTGGATTTTGAACAGATGGAATTTGGTCAGATGGATATGATTGATGATGTTGGAAGTGAGACAGAACTTCAATACACAAGAGAGATTCTTGTTCTTCAGACACATGATGGAATTTTCTTAAGATTCCCAATAAAAGAAGTACCTGAAATGAAAAAGGCAACACTTGGTGTAAAAGGCATTAAATTAAATCCTGATGACTTTGTGGCCAATGTTTACCTACTTGATGTAGGAGACAATGAAGTGGTAAATTATAAGGGTAAAAAGGTAGAACTTAGAAAGTTAAAAATAGGAAAAAGAGGAACTAAAGGCGTAAAGGTGAGAAGATAACCTTTAATAAACACAGATAGGATGATTTTTATGAATACACATGGAAAAATAATCAATTATATCGTTTCTTTAATCATGGTTTTTGCCATGGTTTTGGGATTGTGCGCATCTTTTGAAATGACAGTGAAAACAGTAAAGGCTGATGCTTTTGAAACAAGTATCAAAGACTTTCCTGAAAGTTATAAAACAAAATTAAGAGCGTTGCATAAATCTTATCCTAAATGGAAGTTTGTTCCTTATAAAACAAACATAATGTTTAGAACAGCTGTGGATAAAGAATACAGCAATGACAGAAGCCTTATTGAAAACAATTTTAGCAAATATTTAAAATCCAATGCTTCAGGAAATTATAATACAAGCACAGGAAAGTATATTGCAAAAGATGGTGGGTCATGGGTTACATCATCAAAAAATGCTATTGCATATTTTATGGATCCAAGAAATTTCTTAGACAGCAAACACATATATATGTTTGAACAGTTGTCATATGATTCAAAAACTCAGACAAAAAGTGGTGTCGAGGCTATATTGGATGGCTCCTTTATGCACAATACTGAGATTGGATATATTACAACCAAAGGAAAGTATAAATCAACCAATACAAAATATTCAGATGCTATTTTAAAAGCAGCAAAAAACAGTAAAGTTAGTGCTTATTACATAGCTTCAAAAATAACTTTGGAAATTGGTACAAGAAAAAATTCAAAATATGCAGGAATGGGAGCTGGTGGAAGTGTAAACGGTCAGTATTCAAAGAAATACACCGGTATTTACAATTTTTACAATATTGGTGCATACACAAGCTCTGACCCAATATCAAATGGACTTGCCTGGGCCAGCTCAGGAAGGACATATAAAAGAGCATGGACTACACCTCAAAAGTCAATTGAAGGTGGAGCAGAGTACATTGGAGAAAAATACATAAATTGTGGACAGTACACTACATATTTCCAGCGTTTTAATGTAAATGCGAAATCAACATATGGCTTGTATCAGCATCAGTATATGACAAATGTATACGGTGCAGCATCGGAGGCTTCAATTTCCAGTGATGCATACGAAGATATGGGTATAGCCAAACTTGCAAAAACATTTATTATTCCGGTATATAAAGGAATGCCATCTACTACTGCAAAGGTAACACTTGGAAAAAGTTATAAATCAGGTCGTGCAATTTCAGCAGTTAATGTAAGAAAAGGCCCCAATACAACATATACTAAAGTAATTACACTTAATAAAAATGACAAAGTAACTGTAAAAGCAGGAGTAAGGTCAGATGGAGCATTTACCTACAATTGGTTAATAAATCCATACTGGTACAAAATTTCCGTTAAGAAAAGTGGGAAAACATATACAGGATATGTGGCAGCTTCATTTGTCCGTTTAGACAGTGAAAAGACTATTATGAAAGGGTCTACTGTAAACATACCTGTTTCATATACAAAAAAACAGAAAACATATTATATGTCAGATAATCCGGCAATTGTAAAAGTTTACCAGTCAGGAAAAATGAAAGGTGTAAAAGCAGGAAAGACTACAGTGAGAGCCTATACGGCAGGTGGCAGTATGAGCGCAATGGAAGTAACTGTTGAAAATTCATATGCTCCAAAGACACCTACCCTTAGTGGAAAGTCAGCAGGGTACAATTCTGTAAAACTTAGCTGGACAAAAGAAAGTGGAGCCACAGGATACTATCTTTATAGAAGAAAAGCTGATGGCTCATACATACAGGTTGCACATACAGGTGCAGACACTGTTACATTTACTGACAAAAAATTAATTACAGGAATTACGTATGATTATAAAGTAAAGGCATACAGAACTGTAAATAAGAAAAAATACTATAGCGGAGATTCAGCTTTAGTTGGTGTAAAACCCGTACCTTCAAAACCAAAGAAACCACAGCTTAAGAAAAATTCCAAATCAATTGAGATTACATGGAACAAAATAAGTGGAGCACAAAATTATAAAGTATACAGAAGCAAAAGCAAAAAAGGAAAATATAAAACAATTGCAACAATATCAAAAGGAAATATAACAACATATAAAGACACAAAAGTTAGCAAAAACAAAACATATTACTATAGTGTGGCAGCTTACAGAAAAGTGTCAGGAAAAAATGTTTATGGAGAAAAATCTTCTGTAGCTTCTTTAAAATTTAATTAAACAAAAAGGAGACCAAATGATTAATTTTATTGTTTGTGGACTTGAGGACACACTGATTAATGATGATAATAAAACTATATCTGAAACAACCATAGATTTGATTTCAACATTACTTGATGAAGGATTTAAGTTTGCAGTTGCAACAGGATACAACTATCAGGTAGTTAAGCCTATGTTTGGAAAGATACAGGACAAGATTATATATATTTGTAATGACGGCGGAGTTATTATTTATGATGATAAGGTAATTAGCAAAACACCTATAGATACTTTGGTATGCATGGATGTAATTGCCGAAATGGAAAAAGATGCATACAAAAATGATATTAAAATACTATTTTCAACAGAAAGAAAATCAGCTATTTTAAGTCATAATTATGATTTTATAAGATATTTAAGTGCTCAGGGCATTGAGCCTGATTTTGTGGAGGACATAAAGGAACTTCATGGTGACATTAACAAGATTACTTTGTGCTCAAACAAGGGTTTTGACGAAAAATCATATGAGCAGATTTATTTAAGATGGGCAAGAAAGGCAAATGTAGCCATATCAAATCCAAATCAGATATTTATTACAGGTCCTATGGTATCAAAGGGTACTGCTATTGAAGTTCTTCAGCATGTATATGAAATATCAGAAGAAGACACAGTTGTATTTGGTACAGGATTTAGTGATATTGATATGTTTAAACACTGCTTTTACAGTTACGCGATGCAGTGGGCTGACGCACAGGTAAAACATTCAGCCAAGCATATAACAGAAAGCGTTGATACTATCTTAGAGGATATAATGAGAATGAATTAGGAGGGCACATGAGACCTATAAGTAAAAAAATAATGGCATTATCACTGACACTTACAATGACTGCAGGCATATTTACAGGATGCGGTATTAAAACTGACACACCTATTTTAGGTCATATATTTGGTCTTAGCAGTGATGAAATTTTTAAAGTAGACAGTCTGACATGTTCAGACAGTGAGTACAAACTTCTTTTTATGAACTATGTAAATCAGTATAAAAAAGAGTTTGGCGGAAAGATTGACTGGAATGCCAATGTAGATAAAGACACAACATTTAAAGATTATATTATGGAGAAAACCAAAAACGACATTTCTATAAAATATACTATGGCAGCAATGGCTGAAAGCGAAGGCATAAAATTGGACAAGGATGATATGGAAATTGTCAATGATGCAGCTCAGGAATATTACAATTCAATGTCTGTGGAAGATAAGGATTACACAGGTGCAGACCTTGACACAATAACAGGATTTTACAGCACATACTATCTGGCAGACAAGGTTTTTAACCGCGTAACAGAAAATGTGGAAGAACAGGTCAGTGAAGAGGATGCCAGAGTAGTTAAAATACAGTATGCAAAAATGACACTGGGACAGCATACTGAAAAGGAAATCAGAAAGCAGCTTAACAAACTGATAAAAGGCGTAAAAAAACTGACAATTAATTTTGCTCAGGAAGCAAAGCAAATCACCGAAGATGATTCTGTCGAAAAAGTATTAAAGAAAAACGAAGCAAAAACAGTCTTTGAACAGGAAGCTTTTAATGTGGCAAAAGGTCACAGCAGCAACATCATACAGGATGGTAATGATTTCTATGTAATTTATTGTGTTGACAATTATTTAAAAGACGAAACAGCAGAAAACAAAAATAAGATTATTGAAGACAAAAAAAACAGCCTGTTTAAGGAAAAATATGATGTGTTTGTAAAAGACACAAGTACAGACATAAACACGTCAGAATGGGAAGATATCGTTCCTGAGGATGTAGACTCAACATCATCATACAAACTGATATCAATTTATAATAATACAAAATAAAAAAGAGAAACTGTAAAAAATAGGTTGTCGTCAGTGCGACAGCCTATTTTTATGAAAAGAATAACAGCCAGACTGTTTTATGAGTCTGGCTGAAGTTTTGTATTAGCTAGTGTAACAAAAAATGCTTTTTAGGTCCATTTTCAAGATTTGCTTCTGATTATTGTGACCATTTCCGGGTGTGCTTTTTTTATTTCTTTGCTTTCCCACCAGTCTGCTTGTCTTTAATCTTTTCAAAAATCTGCACTCTAAATGATAAGAACAAGAAAATCAACAAACATACAATACTGATAATGATACCACCTGTAAGACCCTGTGGAGTGTACTTAAATGTAATTTCATGAGTTCCAGAAGGAACAAATACACCGATTAAAGCAGGAGCTGTTTCAGTAATGGTCTTGTTAGTTGTTGTGCCGTCTTTTTTTGTAACAGTCTCAGTCTTTTCTGTCTTAATGTTACAAAGTGGTGTGATAGCTGTTTTTTCGCCGTCAATGTATACGTTCCATCCTTCATCATAAGGAATAGATGTGTACATAACACCCTGTTCTGTAGCTGTTATATTACCTGTAATCTTTGTGTCAGTTTTTTCTGTTACATTGTAAGGATTAGCATTTAATAACTGATAATCGCTTTCCCATGCATCATTGTCAAATGCATATGCGTAACAAGCTGAAAGAGCCTGTCCGTCACCGGCTGTAACAGTAATCGTTGCACCCTTAGTTACCTTTCCTACATAGCAGATATAGTTCTGATTTGTAGAAGAGAATGTTTTGCTTGTAGAACTTGTTGTTCCATTTTGGATATCTTCAACAATTTGTCCGTTTGTAACTGTAGCTGTAAGAGTTTCAGATGATGTAGTACAGAAGAAGTACACGTCAAATGTTTCCTGGTTGTCACTAGGAGTGTAGTTGTCATCCTCTTCTAAGTCATACTGAGCTTTAAATGTTCCAACAGCGCTTGATTTTAACTGATGGAAAATATTCTTACCACCATTTACAGCAGTTTTAACAAAGTTGTTCTGAGTTGTAAATGGATTGCCTGTTGTTCTATCCCAAGTTGATTCAGTACTTAAATTTGTCATAAAACCAAGTGGAAGAGTGTGATTGTATTTGTAAAGATTTACAGTACCCTGTCCATTTGTAGTTTTATAATTTTCAGTACCAATCAATGTTGTATTGCCAGGTAATGAAGCATTTCCTGTTGAGTATTCATATTTGATGGAGAACAACGCAGATGTAAGTGGTGTATGTCCATAATATGAATATGCATTAAATGAAGTCTGCAAACCTAACTGGTCGTAATAATCCTGAATGGCTGCAGATGCAACAGATGAAAATGTTGAAATACTGTCATAGCCAAATCTTGCTCCGTCATTTCTTGTGGAATGTGAAGCGTTTTCTGCTCTGTAGAAGTTGACATTTTCTGATTTTGCATCAGCCTTTGCAGTTTCATTTAACTTGTCATAGGCACTGGTTGCTTCATAATATCCGCTATGTGATGAAGTTGAAGGAATACTTGTTGTTGTCATATTAAGTGTTAATTCACAAAATACAACAAGTGTAAGTAAGTATATAAAGAATGCCTTAAACTTATCATATTTTCTAATACATAAGAAAATAGCAGCATAAACAAGAATAAATGCAATACCTACATAAACAATTTTTATCAAACTTGTGTGAATGTCCGGATTTTCTCCTGATGTTAAATCTGTAATAATCTGAGTATCCTTAAAGATTTCTTCAAGGATAAGAATCAGTCCGATTGATACTCCGGCAGAACCCATAATCTGAACAGGCTTAAATTCTTTAATATGAATAAATGCCTCATATGCCATAGTGACAATCAGAAAAATGTAAATAAATGATTCTCTACAAGGCAAACTGTTTGGAAAATGGAAACCATGCCAAATATAATCAGGTATGTTAAAGCTGAAACTTAAAAGAAGAATAACAGCCATAATTGTTTTACCAATACGTTCTTTAACATTGATTTTTTTACATAACCAGAACAATGGAATTAAAATAAATATTGCCATTGTTGAATAAATGTTAGGGTCATGAGAGTATTTCAAATCGGCTACAGGTATACAAATCAACGATCTGAACATCATGTAAAGCATTGAAAAATATTCTGTTAATGCGTCAGGAAAACTTGTGTCAGCCGATTTTGTAATAAGCATATTGTAATATTCAGGAAGAATAATACATGCTGCAAGTCCGCCTGCTAGAAGTGAATAAATTGCAAAATCCTTAAGTGCAAGTAATCTGGCTTTTATCTGTCCGATTTCTGAATCAAAATCAGATACGCAAATAAGATAAATAAAATAAATTACACTGTAGATGCAAAGCATAATACCAATATAGTAGTTTGAGAAAATGGCAAGTGCTAATGCAATACAGTACATTTTGTATCTTTTTTCATTGACCAGTCTGTCCAGTCCTAAAACGATAAATGGAAGTAACCACATACAGTCAAGCCACATAATGTTCCAGCTAAATGCAGCAAAGTATGCTGATAATGCATAGAACATACCAAAAATCATTGCTGAAGGACCTTTTGTTTTAAATCTTTTTGTAAGATAGTAGCATGCCCCAAATCCTGCAAGTCCCATTTTAAGAACAATTGAAAAATCAACAAAGTTTGCAATGCTGCCAGGCCAGATAATTGTAAGCAGATTAAGTGGGCTTGATAAATAGTAAGCAGCAATAGCAGTAAAGTTCATTCCTGTACCTATCTGCCATGTGTAGAACAAACTTCCCCCACTTCTAAGTTTCTTTTGGAACATTTCCAAATAAGGTGCGTACTGGTGATAGCAGTCGCTACGAAGATACATTTCATCTCCAAATATTCCTTTTACTAAGTACACTACCAACATAGATAATACAGGTAGTAAAAATGCTAAAAGATAAAACTTATTATCTTTTACCCAGTTTGAAAATGAAAAACTCTTATTAGATTTCTTTATTTTCATTTTGAGTCCCCTTTCTTTTGAAAATAAATAATTTACTTAAAATATAATTAAATACAATAGTAAGTAGCATTGATAATGCTTTGGCAATATACTGGTTGCCTCCGATTAACTTATCAATGACTAATATAACTTCTGTCATAACAAGTGTGGCAAGTCTTGCGTTTGTAAACTTGATAAACTCAGCAAGTATCTCGCGAAAACCATGAGTTTTACTTCTAAATACCCAAAGCTTGTTTGTAACATACGCAAAAATAATTGCACATATAGTTGAAATTATATTTGAAATAAGACCGTCAAGTCCAATGGCAGTGATTATTGAAAAAACTGCCAAATCCACAACAGATGTTCCAACACCAAAGAAGATGTATGAAATCATTTCATAACTGATTAGTCCTTTAATCAATGTCTGAAGATGTGGATTTTTTATATGTTTTAATAAAAATTCACGAACTTTTATTATTATATCTTTCATCATTTGCCTCCTAAAATTGGTGATGTAGAATTATTTTGAATGTTTTATATTGGAATCTTTAATAATGTAAATAGGTCTGTCCTTTGCCTCTAAGTAAATATTGGCAATGTATTCCCCAAGAATTCCAAGTGATAATTCAATAATGCCACCCATAAATAATATGGAAATCATAAGGGAAGCATATCCTGATACATCAATTCCAAAAGCAAGCTTTCTTACAAGAGTAAAAACAATTAATGCAAATGTAATGAAAGATATAAACAATCCGGAAAAAGTCAAAAATCTAAGTGGGGCAATGGAAAATGACGTAATGCCTGTTAAAGCATACTTAAATAAACTTTTAAAACTCCATTTTGTTTCACCTAAAGGTCTTTCAACATTGTCATAAGGTATCCAGCATGTATCAAATCCAACCCACTGGAAAATACCTTTGGAAAAACGCTGAACCTCACATAAGGAGACAATATTGTCAACCATTTGTTTTGTCATAATTCTAAAATCAACTGCATTTTGTACAAGTTCAACATCGGTAAAGCGATTGTTAAATTTATAATAAAGAGAAGAAAAGAAACTTTTGATCTTTGATTCTCCCTTTCTGTCAGTACGCTGTGCAGCACAGCAATCATAACCTTCTTCAATTTTGGAAATCATCTGTGGTACAAGGGCAGGAGGGTGCTGCAAGTCAGCGTCCATAACTATTACATAGTCAGATGATGTATTGCAAAGTCCTGCATACATTGCCGCTTCCTTTCCAAAGTTTCTTGAAAAAGATATATATTTAACATTAGAATGTTCTGATGCCAGTTTTTTGAGCATAAGATAAGTATTATCCTTGCTACCATCGTTTACAAAAATATAGGTAAAATCATAGCCATCAATAGTTTTGTAAATTTTTTCAGATTCCGTGTAAAACATTGAAAGCATAGCTTCCTCGTTAAAACATGGAACAACAATGTCTACTGTTTTCATTTTATCCTCCAAAGCGGGCTAGTCAAATGCCCATAATCTATAATATTCTACTATAAATTATGGTAACTGTAAACAAAAAACAGGGAGTAGAATTTCTACGCCCTGTTTGGTAAGTTATAAACTTTACGAAAGGTAAAGTTTGTACAAAAAATATATTATTTCTGAAGTCCGTTTTCTTTCTTCATCATAGCTCTAACTTTTAGTGGTAAGCCAAATAATGTGATAAATCCGTCAGCATCATGGTGGTCATATAAATCACCTGTTGTAAATGATGCAAGACTTTCACTATATAATGAATATGGAGATGTTGTTCCGGCTTTGATAATGTTTCCTTTGTAAAGTTTGAATTTAACTTCACCTGTAACATATTCCTGTGTTGATTCAACAAATGCCTGAACAGCTTCACGAAGTGGAGTAAACCATTTTCCTTCGTATACAATCTGAGCTAACTTGTTGCCCATTTCCTTTTTTGTTTCCATTGTGGCACGGTCAAGAACCAATTCCTCAAGCTGGTTATGAGCTTCCATAAGAATTGTTCCACCCGGTGTTTCATAAACACCACGGGATTTCATACCAACAACACGGTTTTCTACTATATCAATAATACCAATACCATGCTTTCCACCAAGTCTGTTTAATTCACGAACAATGTCAGACACTTTCATTTCTTTTCCATTTACAGTCTTTGGTACACCTTTTTCAAATGTCATTGTTACATATTCACCTTCATCAGGAGCCTTTTCAGGAGAAACACCTAACATTAAAAGATGTTCATAGTTTGGTTCGTTTGCAGGATTTTCTAATTCAAGACCTTCATGACTAATGTGCCATAAGTTTCTGTCACGGCTGTAGCTTTGGTCTGTACCAAATGGAAGATCAATGCCATGAGCCTTACAGTATTCAATTTCAGCTTCACGTGAATCCATTGTCCACTTGTCATCTCTCCAAGGAGCGATAATCTTAATATCAGGAGCCAAAGCCTTGATACCAAGTTCGAAACGAATCTGGTCATTTCCTTTTCCTGTAGCACCGTGACAAATAGCAACGGCACCTTCCTTACGTGCAACTTCAACTAATTTTTTTGCAATACCTGGTCTTGCCATAGCAGTACCAAGTAAATATTTATTTTCATAAACTGCACCGGCCTGTACACAAGGAACAATATAGTCATCACAAAATTCATCTGTAATGTCTTCAATATATAATTTAGCAGCACCTGAATATTTTGCTCTTTCATCAAGCCCATTTAATTCTTCGCCCTGTCCACAATCGATACAGCAACAAACTACATCATAATCATAATTTTCTTTTAACCAAGGGATGATAGCGGTAGTATCAAGTCCACCTGAATAAGCTAAAACAACTTTTTCCTTTGCCATAATAAATTCCTCCATAATATATATAGTAAAGCATGAATAGAAAAACACACTTTCTATGTTTTGTTTCCATGTGATACTATACAACACTAATGCATAAAATGCAAGAAAAAATATAAAAATATGTATATTTATGCATAAATGCTGTATAAAACTTGCATAATATACATAAAAGGTGTATAATCTCCAAAGATTTACAAAAAAACTTGTATTTTATATAAGAAGAATATAAAATTTACATGGTAGAATAGCATTCTATGATTACAGTATAAAAGGGTTTATCACACCTGGATATTAACAGGTAAATAGAAGCAATGGATGTAATCAATATACAATAATTAGGAGGCAGTTATGATAAAAGTTGGTATTATTGGTTCAACCGGATATGCAGGAGTTGAACTTGTAAGGTTGATTATGCAACATAAAGAAGCAGAGGTTGTTTGGTTTGGTTCAAGAAGTTATGTGGACCAGGATTACGCATCTGTTTTTAGAAATATGTTTGAGATAGTAGATGCAAAATGTATGGAAGACAATATGGAGCAGTTGGCTGATGCAGTAGATGTTATATTTACGGCAACACCTCAGGGCCTGTGCAGTTCCCTTGTCAATGAAGAAATATTAAATAAGGTAAAGATAATCGATTTAAGTGCTGACTTTAGAATAAAAGACGTTAACGTTTATGAAAAGTGGTACAAAATAGAACATAAAAGCCCACAGTTTATAGATGAAGCAGTGTACGGCTTATGTGAAATAAACAGAGAAAAAACAAAAGGAGCAAGACTTGTAGCAAATCCGGGATGTTATACAACCTGCAGCATTTTATCAATATATCCAATGGTAAAAGAAGGATTAATTGATCCAAAGTCAATTATTATAGATGCAAAGTCAGGAACATCAGGAGCAGGAAGAGGAGCAAAAGTTCCAAACTTATTCTGTGAAGTAAACGAAAACATAAAAGCATATGGAGTGGCAACTCACAGACACACCCCTGAAATAGAAGAACAACTGGGATATGCAGCAGGGGAAGAAGTATTAATCAACTTCACACCACACTTGGTACCAATGCAAAGAGGCATATTAGTTACAGCATATGCAAATCTAAAAAAAGAAGTAACATATGAAGAAATAAAGGCAGTATACGACAAGTATTACAAAGACGAATACTTTATAAGAGTATTAAATAAAGATGAAACACCTGAAACACGCTGGGTAGAAGGAAGCAACTTTGTAGACGTAAACTTCAAAATAGACGAAAGAACAGGCAGAATCATAATGATGGGAGCCCTTGACAACTTAGTCAAAGGAGCAGCCGGTCAGGCAGTGCAAAACATGAATATAATATTTGGATTACCAGAAAACGAAGGCTTACAACAAGTACCAATGTTCCCATAGAAACAAGACTAAAGCCAGTCTTCCAATACAGGAAAACAGACGCTGCAAGCTGGCTTGCAAGCGAATGCTTTCCTGTATTGGAGAGAACACGGCGTTAGCCGTGTACCCCATGGTTTCGTTGAAACCATGGGGTAAGAATGGCGTTTTACTTATAATCACAAATACAACCACAGCGAGATGAAAGCTACGAAGTAGCTGAAATCGAGCTGAATATAGGAGGAAAATATGAACAAAATAGATGGTGGCGTAACAGCTGCAAAAGGTTTTAGTGCATACGGACTGCGCGTAGGAATAAAAGAAGGAAACCCGGACAAAAAAGACATGGCAATGATTTATAGCAAAGAACCATGTGTATCAGCCGGAACATTTACAACCAATCAGGTAAAAGCAGCACCTGTAAAATGGGACATGAATATAGTAGAAAACTCAGACAGCGTTCACGCAGTAATATGTAACAGTGGTGTGGCAAATGCATGTACAGGAAAAGAAGGCATGGACTACTGTGAACAGATGGCAAAAGCAGCAGCTGACGGATTAAACATAAAAACAAATCAGGTTCTTGTAGCATCAACAGGAGTTATTGGCGCACAACTTCCAATGGACAAAATTACAAAGGGAGTGGACATGCTGATACCAAAACTTAAGGATGGCATAGAAGGTGGACACAATGCAGCCCTTGCCATAATGACTACAGATACAGTTCCAAAAGAGATTGCATATCAGGTAGAAATCGGTGGGAAAACATGTACTATTGGTGGCATGTGTAAAGGTTCAGGAATGATTCATCCCAATATGTGCACAATGCTTGGATTTATTACAACTGACATAAATATTTCAAAGGAACTTCTTACAGAAGCATTAAAGGAAGATATAAAGGATACATTTAACATGGTTTCCGTGGATGGTGATACATCAACAAATGACACGGTATTACTTCTTGCAAATGGAATGGCAGGAAATGAAAAGATTACAGAAAAAAATAAAGATTATGATTTGTTTAAAGAAGCTCTTCATAGCATAAATGTATTTTTATCAAAGAAAATCGCTGGTGATGGAGAAGGTGCCACAGTATTATTTGAAGTAAAAATTCTTAATGCCAAGTCAAAGGAAAGTGCTGTAACTCTTGCCAAATCAGTAATTACATCAAGTCTTACAAAAGCAGCAATATATGGACACGATGCAAACTGGGGAAGAATACTTTGTGCGTTAGGATATGCTAAGGCAAAGATTGAACCTGAAAAGGTAGATATTTATTTTGAAAGCAGGGCCGGCAAATTAAAAATAGTAGAAAATGGAATGGCTACAGATTACAGTGAAGAAAAGGCTACAGAAATATTGTCGGAAAATGAAGTGACAGCCATCTGTGATATGAAGATGGGAGATAGCAATGCAACTGCATGGGGATGCGATTTGACACATGAATATGTAAGCATTAATGCAGATTACAGAAGTTAAAATATAAACAAGCATAGAGTTTACTCATAAATACAATATCTAAAAAAGTTCATAAGAACAATTACACAAAAAAGAATCGAGGATAGAAATATGTTGATGAAAGGTCAAAAAAACTTACACATGGAAAAATGGATTGAAAAAGGAGATGTTTTAATAGAGGCATTACCTTATATTCAAAGATTTAACAGAAAGATAATCGTTGTGAAATACGGTGGAAGTGCAATGCTTGACGAAGACTTTATGGAAAGCGTTATAACGGACATTACACTTTTAAAACTGGTAGGATTTAAACCGATTATTGTACATGGTGGTGGAAAGGCAATTAGCAGACATATTGACAGACTGGGAATGAAAACACAGTTTATAAATGGACTTAGAGTAACTGATGAAGAAACATTAGATGCAGCTGAGATGGTATTAAACAGTGTAAATAAAAAGCTTGTACAGATTGTGGAAAAACTTGGTGTTAGGGCAATTGGTATTAGTGGTAAAGATGGAAAATTGTTGAAAGTTAAAAAGAAATTATCTGAGGGAGAAGACATTGGATATGTAGGTGAGGTTACAGAAGTTAACACATCTATTTTGGAAGATTTGCTTGAAAAAGACTTTCTTCCTATAGTTTGTCCAATAGGATTAGATGAAGATTTTCATGGATATAACATAAATGCAGACGATGCGGCGAGTGCCATTGCACAGGCAATTAAGGCGGAAAAACTGGCGTTTTTAACTGATACTGAAGGTGTTTACATGGACATAAATGACACAAGTTCAGTAATATCTGAGATGACAGTAAAAGAGGCACAGGAATTAATTGACAAAGGAATTATTGCAGGAGGTATGCTTCCTAAAATTAGAAACTGTATGACTGCAATTGAAAATGGCGTTTCAAGAGTACATATTTTGGATGGACGTATTCCACATAGTATTTTGCTTGAGATATTTACAAACAAAGGTATTGGAACAGCCATTTTAGGCGATGAGCAGGAAAAGTTTTATATGGAGGAAAAGTAAACAATGACTGATTTAGAATATATGAATATTGGAGATGAATATTTTGTACATACGTACAACAGGTTTAAGGTTGTACTTGAAAAAGGTGAAGGTGTTTATCTTTATGATGTAAATGGCAAAAAGTACCTTGATTTTGCATCAGGAATTGGTGTGTGCAGTTTGGGATATGGCAACAAAGAGTATACAGAGACTTTAAAAAGTCAAATTGATAAACTGACTCACACTTCAAATCTTTTTTATAATATACCGTCAGTAAAGGCAGCTGAAAAACTTGTAAAGGCAGCAGGACTTAAAAAGGTTTTCTTTACAAATAGTGGGGCAGAAGCTATTGAAGGTGCTCTTAAGATGGCAAAAAGATATGCTTACGACAGAGACGGCACATCAGATCATGAAATTATAGCTATGAATCATTCTTTTCATGGAAGAACAATGGGCTCTTTGGCATTAACAGGAAACGAGCATTATCAAAAGCCTTTTGGACCAATGATTGGTGGAATAAAATTTGCTGAATATAATGACTTAGACAGTGTAAAAGCATTGGTAAATGACAAAACATGTGCCATAATTCTTGAACCTTTACAGGGTGAAGGTGGAATATATCCGGCAGAAAAAGATTTTATTGAAGGCATCAGAAAAATCTGTGATCAAAAAGATATTATTATGATTTGCGATGAGGTACAGTGTGGAATGGGGCGTACAGGAAAAATGTTTGCATTCCAAAATTATGACGTAGTACCTGATATTATTACAAGTGCCAAAGGACTTGGATGTGGTGTACCTGTTGGAGCATTTATTGCAGGAGAAAAATGCTGTGATTCATTAGTTCCGGGAGACCATGGTACAACTTACGGCGGAAATCCATTTGCAACAGCAGCAGTAGAAGCTGTACTTAATATATATGAAAAAGAAAATATACTTGACAATGTAAATACTGTTGGAAAATATTTAGAAGAACAGTTGGATAATCTTGTAAAAGAATGTGACAATGTTTTAGAAAGACGTGGAAAAGGAATGATGCAGGGACTTGTTTTAAAGAACCCTGTAGGAGAAGTTATTACAAAGGCCATTGAAAAAGGTTTACTTGTTATTTCGGCAGGCGGTAATGTACTGAGAATGCTTCCCCCCCTTATAATTACTAAGGAAAATGTTGATGAAATGATTAATATTTTACGTACATGCTTATAATAAAAATACAGTTTTTATAAAGTAAAAAATATTAACTTTTAAAAAATATTGATTTTAGTAAAATTTATGTTAAGATTTTACATAGACTTTACATTTGATTGTTAAGGTGTTTTACGGAAAACTTATAAACTTATGAAATTTAACGGACCAAAGGTTCTAATAATAAGATTTATGGGAGAGAAAACATGTATTTATTAATTACCCAATTACTAAGTGGACTTGCGCTGTTTTTATTTGGAATGAAATATATGAGCGACAGTCTTCAGTCTGCAGCAGGAGGAAAGTTAAGAGGAATCTTAAACAGATGTACAAAGAATAAATATATTGCTGTAGTATGTGGTGCATTATTTACTGCATTTATTCAATCATCAGGAGCAACAACTGTTATGGAAGTTGGTTTTGTAAATGCAGGAATTATGACATTAGAGCAATCTGTAGGTATTACATTTGGTGCCAATATCGGTACAACTATTACATCACAGCTTGTGTCATTAAAGCTTACAGCGGTAGCACCTTTTATTATTTTCATAGGAGCTGCTATCCTGTCTTTTTGTAAAAAACCTATGCTTAAAAAGATTGCTGCTGTAATTTTTGGATTTGGTGCATTATTCTTAGGAATCAACTTTATGACTGATGCCCTTCATGGAATTAAGGATATTCCGGAACTTATGAATTTATTTTCATATTTGAGCAATCCGATTATTGCAATTTTAGTAGGACTTATTTTTACGTCAGTAGTACAAAGTTCATCTGTTACAGTCAGTGTTCTTGTACTTCTTGCAGGCTCAGGTATTATCGTAAATCAGTCAGGTCAGACAGACTATCTGGCATGTTTGTATTTTATATTAGGTGCAAATATCGGATCATGTATGCCGGCTGTTATGGCATCAATGAATGCAAACAGAAATGCAAAACGTACCGCATTTGTCCATGTTATGTTTAATGTAATAGGACTTGTGGTAATAGGAATTGTGTTGATATTTGCGGCAACACCTATTGTAAATGCAATTGGAACAATTAGTGGTACAGATAAACGTTTCGTTGCCAACGCAGATACTATATTTAAGGTATTTCAGTGCGTTATACTTTTACCTTGTTCTAATCTTCTTGTTAAGCTTTCAAGAAAGGTTATACATGCCAAATATGGCGAAGAGCAGGATGCAGATGAGATGGTATTAAAGTATATCAATGAGTCAGGTGTTGCTAATCCCACTACGGTTGTAGTTGGGGTTGTACAGGAAATTCAACGTATGGCTGATATGGTAAAGATTAATTTAAAAGAAGCGTCAGATGCGTTGATTCGCAAAGAATATTCCACTTCAAAAGAAGTTTATAAAAGAGAAAAATATATTGACTTTTTAAGCCATAGAATTACAGAATATATGGTTAATGCCAACAGATATGGACTTCCGTTAAAGGATAGAGAAAGACTAGGCGGATTGTTCCATGCAGTTATTGACGTTGAGCGTATTGGTGATCATGCTGTAAATATTATGGATGATGCATTAAAAGAGAAAAACCAGAGAATGGAATTTTCGGCTCAGGGTCGTGCGGAAATGACTGAAATGTATGATAAGGTTATTGCTATATATGACAAGGCTATAGAGGTGTTCGTAAATGAAGACCAGTCAGGTTTTGAAGAAGTAAATAGATTAGAAGATATTATTGACCAGATGAAGATAGATTGCCAGGAAGGTCATGTAAAACGTATGGCACAGGGACAGTGTTCTATTGAGTCAGGTTTAGTGTTTACAGATTTGGTTATTGGCTATGAAAGAATAGCTGATCACGCTGTGAATATTGCTTTCTCTATTTTACCGGAGAAAAAATAATTAGACAAAATGAGCGTGGAAACATGCTCATTTTTCTGTATAGGAGGAACAGATGCAAAAGATTTACATTGTGGAAGATGATAAAAATATAGCTGAAATAGAAGAGTTTGCACTAAAAAATGTAGGATATGAAGTAAACACTTTTTCGAACGCAAAAGACTTTGAAAAAAAGATGGAAAGTAAATATCCTGATCTTATTCTTATGGATATAATGTTACCTGACAGAGACGGGCTCTCATTAGTTAGCGATTTAAGAGAACATCCTGAAACAGCAACTATACCTGTTATTATGGTTACAGCCAAAACATCTGAGATGGACAAAGTTAAAGGATTAGATCAGGGGGCTGACGATTATATGACAAAACCATTTGGTGTAATGGAACTTATTTCAAGGGTAAAGGCAATGCTTAGAAGGGCAAATCTTAACGTTGAGACTACTATTAAATTTGAGGGCATTACATTAAATGATGCAAAACATCAGGTAACAGTTGACGGTCATGCAGTGGATTTGACATACAAGGAGTTTGAACTTTTAAAATACCTTATGAAAAATTCAGGAATTGTTCTTCAAAGAGGAAAGATTCTTGACAGAGTATGGGGAATAGATTATGAGGGAGAATCAAGAACCCTTGATATGCACATAAAAACTCTGAGAAAAAAGCTAGGAGAAAAGGGGGCACTTATTCAAACTGTAAGAAATGTAGGTTACACAATAAATTACAAAAAAGAAAAGTAATCTGAGTAACCTGGTAGTGGTAAATAACAGAAACTGAGTCAAAAAGGTTCAGGTAAACCTTCAAGGGAGACAATAATGAAAAGAAAATTATATTTAAGAATGACACTAGTATCAGTTGTAATGATGCTTATTACAATGACAGTAACAGTGGCTATGTTCTACAACCTTTTCAGTGAACAGGTTATGGAGGATTTGAAGACTCATGTACATATTTTAAAAACAACAGAGGCTGTACTTGATTATGTAGAAAAAGGATTTGATCCTAAAATTGACAATCTTCGAATAACTGTAATTGATAAAGACGGTGAAGTAAAATATGATAGTAATGCAGATATTGGAACAATGGATAACCATGTAAACAGACCTGAAATAAAACAGGCCTTAAAAACAGGTGAAGGTAATGCAGAAAGAAAATCCAATACATTAGATAAAACAACTTATTATTATGCTGAAAAAATGGAAAACGGTCAGGTGCTTCGTGTGGCAAAAGAAGTTGGAAGCATGTGGCAGTTCTTTATGAAGATTTTGCCTGTATTGTTTTTTGAGTTCGTGATTGCTATTGTAGTATGCTTTGTTGTGTCAAAAATGCTTGCAAAACGTTTGGTTGAACCAATTGAAAATCTGGCACAGAACTTGGATGAAGATACAGAGATAGAAACATATGCTGAAATTAAACCCTTTCTTGACAAAATTCATAGTCAGCACAAAGCGTTAAAGAAAAGTGCCAATTTAAGACAGGACTTTACTGCAAATGTTTCCCATGAATTAAAAACACCCCTTGCTTCAATTTCAGGATATGCTGAACTTATTGAAACAGGAATGGCAAAGGAAGATGATATTCAAAGATTTGCAGGAGAAATCCATAAAAGCTCTATTAGATTACTTTCCTTAATAAATGACATTATTGAACTGTCTGAACTTGATGTAATGGATGGAGAAATGTCAACAACTGATATAAATCTTACAGAGGAGGCCTTAAACTGTGTAAACATGCTTCAGATGAACGCTTCAAAGCATGGCGTTACAATAACCTTTGATAAAAAGTCAGATGATTGTGTTATTAAGGCAAATAAAGATATGATACAGGAAGTGATATTTAACCTGTGTGATAATGCTATCAGATACAATAAAAAAGACGGTAAAGTTGAAGTTTCAGTAACACAAAAAGGTAATAATATATCTCTAAAGGTTAAAGATAATGGAATTGGTATTCCAAAGAAAGAACAGAAGAGGGTTTTTGAAAGATTTTACAGAGTTGATAAGGCAAGATCTAAAAAGACCGGAGGTACCGGACTTGGTCTTGCAATAGTAAAACATATTGCAGAGCAACACAAAGCAGAAATACTTATAGAAAGTCAGCCAAATGAAGGCACTACAATTTCTGTTATATTTAAAAAATAGTATAAATTCCTAATATATGTAAATCCTATAGATATTAAGATTTGTAGGAGGATATTATGTGGGGAGTTATAATAGCTTTAATATCAGGAGCACTTATGAGTGTTCAAGGTGTTTTTAACACCGAAGTTACAAAAGGCAGTAGTATGTGGGCAACTAATTCCTGGGTCCAGATTACAGCCTTTTTTGTGTGTATCGGTGCATGGTTTATTACCGGAAAACAAAACTTTACAGGAATGTTTCATATAGAAAATAAGTATATGTTACTTGGAGGGGTTATAGGAGCCTTTATTACATTAACGGTAATAAAAAGTATGGACGCTCTTGGACCTGCTCAAGCAGTTATGTTAATAGTAATCTCTCAAATAATTGTTGCGTATTTAATAGAAGTATTTGGTTTGTTTGGAGTGGAAAAAGTTGCTTTTCAGTGGAGAAAAGTAATAGGGGCTTTGGTAGCAATTGTTGGAATATTTATTTTTCACAAATAAATGGTAAAAATAATCTTAAAAATGTTCAAAATTGCAGTTGATAAGTGTAATTTATTTTTGTACAATTAAGTGTGAACGTTCATAGGGAAACTCCGAAAGGAGAATGGATGTTTAACAATAAAATATTAAAATTTGCAGTTATAATAGTTATGTGCATTGGTCTTATGGCATGCAAAAAAGATGATGATTTGATTGAATTGACACAAAACAGACAGGATGTTACCACAGTAGAGAAAAATCAGGAAACAGGGCAGATAGTAGTGTATATAAACGGTCAGGTAAAGAAACCCGGAGTGTACAAATTATCAAAAAATTCCAGATTGTATCAGGTAGTTGATATGGCAGGTGGTATGACAAAAAATGCAAAAAAAGAAGCATTAAATCTTGCAGAGACTGTAGTTGACAGTCAGAATATTCATGTAATGTCAAAGAGGGAATACAAGAGGAGTGTCTCAAAAAACTCATTCCAAAAAGATAGTGAAATCAGTGAGGCAAGGAACGATAGTGGAAAGTCGGGCCTTATAGATATTAATACTGCAACAAAGGAGACACTGACAACACTTCCCGGTGTTGGAGAATCAAAAGCAGCGGCAATTATAACATACAGAGAGGAAAATGGTCAGTTTTCCACTATAGAAGATATAAAGAAAGTGTCAGGAATAGGTGATGCCACTTATGACAATTTAAAGGATTTAATTACAGTATAGATAGAAAGGGAATAAAATGAAGGCTTTAGTAGTAGATGATGAGAAGTTAATCGTAAAAGGATTAAAATTCAGCCTTGAGCAGGAAGGCTATGAAGTTGACTGTGCATACGATGGTCAGGAGGCAGTTGATAAAGCCAAAGATAAAGAATATGACATTATTTTGTTGGATTTGATGCTTCCTGTCTTTGATGGATATGAAGTATGTAGACAGATTAGAGAATTTTCGGACATGCCTATTATTATGCTTACGGCAAAAGGTGATGACATGGACAAAATTTTAGGACTGGACTATGGAGCTGATGATTATATTACAAAGCCTTTTAATATTCTCGAAGTAAAGGCAAGAATTAAGGCGATTATAAGAAGAAACAGAAGAAAAGCACCTGTAGCAGAACCAAAGCCAAAGATTATCACGTCAGGGAAAATGAAACTGGATATTGAGGCAAAACGTTTGTACATAGATGAGAAAGAAATCAGACTGACAGTAAAAGAATTTGATATTTTAAAACTATTAGCTGAAAATCCTGGAAAGATTTATTCAAGGGAACAACTTCTTACAATAATCTGGGGAACAAAGTATCCGGGAGATGCAAGAACTGTTGATGTAAATGTTAGAAGATTAAGAGAAAAAATAGAGGAAAACCCTGCAAAGCCGGAGTATGTTCATACAAAGTGGGGCATGGGTTATTATTTTCAAGGATAAATAAATGAAAAAGAAACCAATTGAAAGATTAATAAATGTATTAAAAAGTTTTAGATTTAGAGTATTTGTTATTGTAACATTGAGTATAATGATTCCTTCTTTTATTTTTGGAGTTTTATTTTATAACATCAGTGTTGGGGAGTTTCAAAGCAAAAAGATAGACAGACTGAAAATCAACAATACTATGTTGGTAAACAGCATAATCAGCGAGGGATATCTGGATGAAAATACAGAATCAACAACTGTTGAAACACAGATAGCCCACCTTGCAGGTGAATACAACTGCAGAGTGCAGATTATTAACAGTCAGTATGTGATTGTGTCTGACACTGAAAAAAGTGAAGTTGGAAAATCAAGTGTTGCTGAAAATGTTATTAAAAGTATGTCAGGAAAGGACATATACATAAATAACGAAGATAAAGGCTACGTTGAGTTCGCAAAACCCCTTACAGTGGCAAACATTAATCAGACCGGAAAAAAAGTGAATAAAACCGTAGGCGTACTTTATATCAGATATGCTATGGAAGATGTATTTGATTATAAGAAAAATATGGAAGAGATAGTTATTATTGCTGAGGCCATTTTAACGTTATTTGCTTTAATATCCGGCTGGGCATGTGCAATGTTGTTTAACAGACCGATAAAACGTATACACAAAACGGTAAGGGATATTGTATCGGGATCTTATGATTCTCATTCAAAAAACAATGAGAGTGGAGAGCTTGCACAGATTAATCAGGACTTTAGTCATTTTATGGATAGAATGAGAAAACAGGAGCAGGCAAGGCAGGAGTTTGTTTCAAATGTATCCCATGAATTAAAGACGCCAATTACATCTATGAAGGTTCTTGCAGAATCTCTAATAGGAAACGAAGGAATGCCTGAAGAATTGTATCAGGAATTTTTAAGGGATATATGTAAAGAAATCGACAGAGAGAATGATATTATTACAGACTTACTTGATTTGGTAAAAATGGAAAAGCCTGATTCAACATTAAATATTTCTACAGTCAATATTAATGAAATTTTGGAAACTGTCTTAAAGAGACTTAAACCAATTGCTGAAGATAAAAACATTGAGCTGGTATTTGAAAGCTTCAGACCTGTTATTGCAGATGTTGATGAATTAAAATTTGCAAGTGTTTCTACAAATCTGGTTGAAAATGCAATAAAATACAACAACACAGATGGAACAGTTACAGTTTCGTTAAATTCAGATCACCAGTATTTTTATCTTAAAGTAATTGACACCGGAATCGGTATTTCAGAAGAAGATCAGGAACGTGTATTTGAAAGATTTTTCCGCGTTGACAAGGCAAGGTCAAGAGAAACAGGTGGAACAGGACTGGGTCTTGCAATTGCAAAAGATATTGTAAAGAAACATCATGGTTCAATAAAGATTCATAGTAAAGAAGGGGAAGGAACAACATTTATTGTTAGAATTCCATTAAAGTATATTGCATAAAGGATGAGAATATGAAAAGAGTATACAGATTGTTAAGTCTTTTGCTTTGTATGACATTTGTATTGGGTTTTTCTTCATGTGGCAAAGATAGTACAAAAAAGAATAATATAACAATTTATGGTGTGTCAAACAAAAACACAGGACTTGTAACGGCAGAATATCAGAATAAATCTTCAGGTGGAAACAAGTTGATAGAGGAGTTGCTAGGCAAACTGACCACAACGGATAAAAAAAAGAAAATGGACAGTGCAATTCCAACAGAGGTCACTGTCAATGGTTACGATTTAACAGATGGAATATTAAAAATAGATTTTAACAACAAGTATTATGAGCAGTCTGTTAAAAGAGAACTTTTGTGTAGGTCAGCAGTGGTTTTGACTCTTTCACAAATAAAAGAAGTAGAATATGTGGCGTTTACAGTTAATGGCAAGCCATGCAAAAGACAGGATGGCGGATATTTAAATGCAATGGAGGCATCTGACTTTGTTATGAACCTTGGAAAGACCAATGCAGCAATAAAGTCTGACTTTACGTTGTATTTTGCAAATGAAAAAGGTACTGCATTGAAAGAATATTATCTAAAGAGTGTAGATTATGGTAACAAATCAAAGGAAAGATTTATTGTAGAAAAATTAATTAAAGGACCTGAGAAAAAAGGCTATAGTGCTGTTTTATCAAATAAGGTAAAAGTGGTAAGTGTGGTTACGGCAAATGGAATCTGCTATGTAGACTTTGATGGAAGTTTTTTGACGGAACAAAGCAGGGCATCTGCTCAGGTGGTTGTGTATTCTATTGTAGATTCACTTCTTGAACTTGATGGTGTTCATAAAGTTCAGATTAGTGTAAATGGTGATACAACAGAAAAGTATGACAATAAGATTTCGCTATCTCAACCATTTATTAGAAATTTGGATATTATAGAAAAATAAATAAATAAGGAGAACAGTTATAAAACGACCAATTTTTTATTTTTGTTTGGCTTTTGTACTTGGGGAGTTTATAGCTGTGAATGATTTGAAATGGGCAATTGTAACAGTTGTCACTATATTGATTATAATTAAAATCATCACAAAAATTAAAATATTAGTTTTTGCGATGATTTTTTTCTTTATTATTTTGGGATACATTGTTACAGGTAATGAGGAAAAGAAGCAGGTTAGTATTTCTTCTTTAGACAATATAAATGTTGAAATTACAGGAAATGTCTATAAAATTGAGCATGCAAAAACGGGATATAATATTTTTTTACAAAATGTAAAAGTGAAAAATAATAATTACAAACAGATACTTGTTACCACAGGAGATGTTTCAAACATTCATATAGGAAACTGCTTAATAGTAAAAGGAAAATTTAAGATATTTAAGAAAAATACAAATCCCGGAAACTTTGATAGCAGGTTATATTATATGTCAATGGGACTTTATGGACAAATAAAAGCTTCAGAAATAGTAGTGGAATCAGATACTAAAGATATTTTAAGAGATAAACTTTATATATTGAAAAAGCAAATAGAAGTTAATTTGGATAATGTATGTAACAAAAAAGGTTATTTTAAAATATTTAAAAACAAAAATAAGATTTTTCAGGCAATGGTGCTGGGGGACAAAAGTGAAATGGATGAGGAAATCATTGAACTTTATTCCGTAAGTGGCATTGCACATGTGCTGGCAATTAGTGGGTTACATATTAGCATTGTTGGTATTTATATATATAAATTATTAAGAAAAAAACAAGGATTTGCAGTATCAGGGGCAGTTTCAACAGTTATTGTTATATGTTTTGGAATTGTGTCAGGTATGAAAATAGCAACAGTTAGAGCACTGACAATGTTTTTGTTAAGATTGCTTGGAGATGCCATAGGAAGAAATTATGATTATTTAACGGCAATGTCATTTGCAATGTTGATGATGATTACTACTAATCCGTTTATTATTTATAATAGCGGTTTTCAAATGACTTTTCTTGCAATTTTTTTCATTTCAATATTGTGGGAAAGAGTGCAGTATATTTTGGAAATTGAAAAACATAAAAAAAAGGAGGAAATCAGAAAAACAGCAAACGAAAAAGTAAAAGGAAATGAGGAATATAAAGAGAAAGGAAATATAAAAATAAAACAGTGGCTTATAAAGGTAAAGATAACATTATTAAACCAGTTAATATTTGGCATATCAATTTCAATATTTATGTTGCCAATAATAGCATATTTGTATTTTCAAATTCCAACATATTCATTTGTGTTAAATATGTTGGTTGTTCCGCTAATGAGCGTAGTAGTTGTGTCGGCTGTTTTGGGTATGGTTTTGTCTTTTGTGGGAGACATTGTTAGTGCAATAAGTTTGTTTCCCGGAGTATTAATACTTGAGTTGTATCAGAAAATCAGTAGTTTTATATTAAAGGTTCCATATGCAAATATAATAGTGGGAAAGCCATATCTGTGGTTGGTTATTTCTTATTATGTGTTAATTATTCTTATTGTGTTTGTTTTAGAAAAATTAAAGAAAAATAATGAAAAAAAGATAAAGTTAAAGATGAAAAACATTTCAACAAAAGGAATTTCAGTAAGAAAGTTAAAGTTGAAACACAAAGAATTAAACAGAACAAAAAACAAATTTCCGGTTGTTTTGATTGTAGCAGTTTCGCTGCTGGCATATTTAATATATGTTATGCCATCAGAATATGAAAGGGTTTTTGAAACAAAAGTGCTTTATGTTACAGCAGTTGATGTGGGACAGGGTGATGGGATATTTATAAAAACACCAGGTGGAACAACCATTACAATTGATGGTGGAAGCACAACAGAAAAAGATGTGGAAAAATATAAGATTAGTCCCTTTATAAAATATACAGGTACGGGGCTTATTAATTATGCTGTGATGACACATGCAGATGAAGATCATATAAATGGCTTGGTAGAACTACTTAAAAAATCAAAGCATAATAATATAAAAGTTAAAAATCTGATTTTGCCTGATATTAAAGTCAAAGATGAAAAATATATGGAATTAAAGGATATTGCTGAAAAAAACAGTGTGAATGTTAAATATATAAGTGCAGGTGTAACATTGAAAATTGATGATATTACATTTGAATGTATACATCCTGACAGAGAATATTTGGCAGAGGATAGAAATGATTATTCTACAGTATTAAATATGAAATATAAAAAATTCTCCATGCTTTTTACAGGTGATATTTCAGAGAAAGTAGAGGAGAGACTGATTGAGAATGAACGTATATCCAAGGTGACGGTTTTAAAAGTGGCACATCACGGTTCAAAATATTCCACAACAACAAAACTGTTGGAAAAAGCAACCCCACAATATGCCATTATTTCTGTTGGAGAATATAATAGGTATGGACACCCTACAAAGGAAACATTATCAAGACTTATAAACCAAAAAATAAAAGTATTTAGAACCGATGCAGATGAGTCTGTTACCATAAAGACTGATGGAGAGACTATGGATATAACAGGGCAAAATAAACCAATTGCCATTTATAAATAAATCTAATAAAATAGTAAAGGTATATTAAAAGACAGAGGGTAAATAATTGAAAACATTAACAGCAGATATTAAAAATAGGACTTTTAAAAATGCTTACCTGATATGTGGTGAGGAAGAGTACCTGAAACTAAATTATAAAAATCAGTTAATAAAAGCCATTACAGATGATAACACGATGAATTTGGCATTATATGAAGGAAAGAATATTGATATAAATGATGTAATAGATAATGCCGAAACATCACCGTTTTTTGCGGAACACAGACTTATAGTAATGGAGTCTACAGGACTGTTTAAAAGTGGTGGAGAACAGTTGGCAGAGTATATGTCAAAAATCCCTGAAACAACGATTTTTTTGTTTGTAGAAGACAATGTGGATAAGCGCAGCAAGATGTACAAGGCTGTAAAAGCAAACGGGTACATTTGCGAAATAAATAGACAGACAGAAAAAGACCTTGAAATATGGGCAGCCAGAATATTTGCTTCAGCAGGAAAGAAAATAACAAAGGCTAATATGGCATATTTTATTTCTAATGTTGGAACGGATATGGAAGTGCTGTCAAATGAAATCGAAAAACTTATTAGTTATGATTTAAATAAAGAAGTAATATCAAAGGAAGATATTGACGCCGTTTCAATCAAGCAGTTAAGTGTGAGAATTTTTGACATGGTGGATGCAATATCTGTTAAAAACCAGAAAAAAACACTGGATTGTTATTATGAACTTATCGAAGAAAAAGAACCACCTATGCGTATTTTGTTTATGATTGCAAGACAGTTCAATTTAATTTTGCAGGCAAAGGATTTGTCGGCAAGAGGAATGGGAAAAGACCAAGTGGCAAATATTATGGGGGTTCAGGGCTTTATTGCATCAAAAAGCATAAATCAAAGTAGAAATTTTTCGGTAACAGAACTAAAAAATGCTTTAGCAGACTGTGTGACAACAGAGGAAAGCATAAAAAAAGGTATAATGGATGAAAATATAGGAGTTGAAATGCTTCTTATAAAATACAGTAAGAAAAAGTAACAAAATAAAACGCCGGTCACTGACCGACGTTTTATTTTGTTACTTAATCTGATTAAGCAATTGTGTTTACTAATTTTGTTAATCTTGAAACTTTTCTAGCAACGTTGTTCTTGTGGTAGATACCCTTTGAACCAGCCATTGTAATAGCCTTTGTAGCTGCCTTTAAAGCTTCATCAGCTGCTGCCTTGTCGTTAGCTGCTACTGCTGCTTCAACTTTTTTGATTGCAGTCTTAACTGCTGACTTAACGCCTTTGTTTCTTTCGTATCTTGTCTGATTAACTAAAATTCTTTTCTTTGCTGACTTAATGTTTGCCATTGTCATTACCTCCGCGATAAATATAATAATTTGATTTCCGTTGAGAGAGATTGGAAATCAGTTACCGGTCTGCGTTATTTGGAATATGCGGACTAAACGCAGACATCAAGAATTATTGTAGTAGAAATGCAAAATATTGTCAATACTAAAAACAAACTAATGTAATAAATCTAAAAACAAACAGTGATGATAAATTTTAAACTGCTACAGATTAACTTACAAATAGAAAAATAACTTATATAATTGCTGTTTAATATTAAAATAGTACATTGAAAAACTAAATGAAAATATAATTAATGGAGGAAAATCATGAAAAATATTTACACAGACTTGGCATTGGAGGAAAGAGAAAGATTTGAAAGAAATGTAGAAATAGAAGGAGTGGAAATAAAAAAAGATTATACAAAAGGCATAAACTTAACCACAACAACAGTTAAAATCCTAAATAAGAATGGAGAAAAAGCCATGAAAAAACCAATAGGTACTTATATAACCATGGAATCAGGGCTTTTAAAAGAAACAGAAAATAGTAATCAAAAGAAAATCAAAGACATATTATCAGACAATTTATTAAATTTAACAGGTGATGTTAATGGCAAATCCATATTGATAGTGGGGCTTGGAAATTCCCTTGCAACACCTGATGCACTTGGTCCTAAAACAGTGGAAGGAATTCACTGCAAAGATAATGTATATTGTATTGCACCAGGAGTTTTAGCCCAGACAGGAATGGAGACATACGATATTGTAAAAGGTATTGTGGACCAGGTAAATCCGGACATAATTATTGCAATAGACTCTCTTGCTGCAAGAAATGTAAGAAGAATAACTACAACCATTCAGATTACTGATACAGGAATCACTCCTGGATCAGGTATTGGAAACCATAGAAAGGGATTAAATATGGACAGCCTTGACAAAAAGGTTGTGGCAATAGGAGTGCCTATGGTGGTTAGTGGGGCAACTATTGTAAATGATACAATGGAGAATCTTATTAAAATATTAACTCATGTGAAAAATAATCCTATTTCAAATTTTTTTAAAGATTACACTACACAGGAAAAATATCAGCTTTTTGAAGAATTGTTGTCCGAGGAAACAGAGCAGATGTTTGTAACGCCAAAGGACGTTGATGAAATAGTAGACAATTTAAGCAAAATTATTGCAGGTGGAATTAATCAATATTGCAGGCAGGTTTTGGCATAAGAAAATAAAGCAGGCATATAATATAATAATGGACAAAGGTGAGGTGTGGGTGTGCAAAGAAGAATGTATTTTAATAGAAGAAAATCATTGAAGATAAATACATCAGGTATGTATTTTAGACTGTTTGTTAAAGTTATCATAATTATTCTTTGCGCATACATATCATTAAAATGCCTTAATATAATAACTAACAATAAAACAAAGGAAGTAACACTGACAGCAATTAGCAGTACATCTAAAATAATAGCTAAAGAAATAATCGGAAACAGAAGCATTATGAATCAATATCAGATTTTTCTTGAAAATAATACAACCTTGTCGGAACAGGCAAAAAAGCAGGCGTTAAACAAGATTGTAAGTGAATATATGAAATACAGTGAGTATACCTATAATACTGAAGACCCCGGATATGAACAGGTGGTGAATCTGATATATGAAAAAACAAATGAGGAAGAAACTACAGTACCCGAAACTACCAAAAAGAAAAAAGAAAATAAGAGAGAAACAAAGGTGAAAAAAGCAAGTGGAAAAGTTATGGTTCCAATGCCAAAAATCAAAGGAAAACTATATACAGCATCAAATATTGGAACTTTTGATAGCGTTAAAAGTAAGTATTATATTGTTACAGCGGCAACTACTTTAACAGAAAACGATTTGCCATTGCAAAAAGCATTAACAGAAAAATTTAAAATAAAAGGTAACAGTAAAAAACCACAAATTTTAATATATCATACACATTCCCAGGAAGATTTCAGTAACAGCAATGGAAATGAAGCAACCACAATTATTGGGGTGGGAGACAGGTTATGCAAAGTATTAAAAGAACAGTTTGGATATAATGTTATTCATGACAAATCAACTTACGATATAGTAAACGGAAGTCTTGACAGAAACGAGGCGTATGATCAGTCAAGAGAAGGTGTGAAAAAGATATTAAATAAGTATCCTTCAATTAGTTTAATTTTGGATATTCATAGAGACGGTGTATCTCAAAATACAAGACTGGTGACTGAAGTAAATGGAAAAAGCACAGCACAGGTAATGTTTTTTAATGGAATGTCCAGATTTAAAAATACGGGAAATATAGATTATTTATATAACCCATATTTATATGAAAACCTTGCACTTACTTTGCAAATGAAAATAAATGCAGAGGCATATTATCCGGGATTTGCAAGACATAACTATGTAAATGCATATAAATACAATCTGGATTTGTGCAGGCAGTCCATGTTAATAGAAGTGGGAGCGCAGACCAATACATATCAGGAGGCGATAAATGCAGCAGAGCCACTGGCAAGGTTGATTGACATTGTAATGGGAAAATGATTGCACTTTAGCAATACCATGTGCAAAGCAATAGGATTCTGATTGTACTTTTAACTTCTTCATATGTAACAAAGGAAAAAGTGTTCGGATAATTATAAACATAATCAATTATTAATAGTGGAATGAAAAATCAGAATCCTGAATATATAGTGAAAAATTCTATTTAGTTCCTGTAGAACCAAAACCACCAATACCTCTTACAGTGTCAGAAAGCTCATCAACTTCATTAAAGTCAACATGTAAAAATGGAGCAACAACCATCTGGGCAATTCTATCTCCCGGTTCTACAGTTTTTTCGTCCTTAGAATGATTGTAAAGAGCCACTGTGATTTCTCCACGATAATCTGCATCAACTACACCGACTTTGTTGGCAGGAGCAAGCCCCTGTTTACATGAAAGACCACTTCTTGCATAAATAAGACCTGCATATCCCATAGGAATTTCCATGGCAATACCGGTTCCAATAAAAGCAGTCTCCTGTGGCTTTATAGTAATAGGCCCATCGGTACAAGCATATAAATCAGCACCTGCAGCATACTCAGAACCATAAGTTGGAATAATTGCATTTTCTTTTAACTTCTTTATATTCATAAAATTTATCTCCTTAACCAATAATCAATTAATCTATCTTCTTAAAAATTCATAAATAAAACATAATAGTATATTTATATGACAATAAAAGACAATAAAAATCCCCCCACAACAAAAAAATTATATTCATATTCCCACTGTCGATATCCCCGTTGGAGCCTTTCACACAATTAAACGAAAGTGCTTCAAACCCCGTCGGTCCATAAAGGCGCTTAGTCGGCTTTATAGGACCGCTACGAGGGTTTGGCAGCGGGAGCGTGCTTTCGTTAATGTGTGAAAGGCTCCACAGTGAAACCCGGCAATTAAAACTATAATTTTTTCTCCCACAGTACGATTTTGCCTGTAGCAAGGGTTTCAGGAACCTTTATTAGTCTTTGATTTTCAGAACCTCTAAAAACCAAGTTGAGATTTTTAAGAGATTCAATAAACGGACCGTCAACCAACACGTCAATATATGACAATAATTCTTTAGTTTCAGGCCATTCTTTGTACATATGAGCCATAACATCCTTTTCAAATTCATAGCCGGTAAAACACCAGATGGTTTTGTCGGGGTAAACTTCTTTTATTTTACGGACAAGTGGCAGAAGCCCTTTTTGGTTTATATGTTCCAAAGGTTCGCCACCTAAAAGTGTTACACCTGCGTATGCACCAAAACTTAATGTATCAATAATGTAGTCAATAGTGTCCTGTGTAAACTCTTTTCCAAAGTTAAAATCCTGAGCCTGTTCATTAAAACAGCCGGGACATTTGTGGGAACATCCGCTTACAAAAAGAGAAACGCGAATGCCCGGACCATTGGCAACATCGTATGTTTTAATTTCGGCATAGTTCAAAAGAACCACCTCCTATTTGAATAATTAGCGAATATTGTCCTTAACAGCTTTTGCAACAATATCTGCAACCTGAGGGTCAAATGCCTCCGGTAAAATATTTTCATCACTTAACTGATCATCAGGAACAAGTGAAGCAATAGCAAGAGCAGCAGCAAGTTTCATATCTTCGGTAATCTGTTTTGCACGACCTTCCAAAGCTCCCTTAAAAATACCAGGGAAGGCAACAACATTGTTTACCTGATTTGGAAAATCAGAACGTCCTGTACCAACAACCCTTGCACCGGCAGCTTTTGCTACATCAGGCATAATTTCAGGGACTGGATTTGCCATTGCGAATATAATAGCATCTTTATTCATAGTATTTACCATATCAGTATCAACCATATTTGGAGCAGATACACCAACAAAAATATCAGCACCAACCAATGCATCAGCAAGTTTTCCGTTTTTACCTGATAAATTTGTAACCTGAGCCATTTCTTTTTGTGCCCAGTTTAAATCTTCTATATCTTTTGAAAGGATACCATATAAACCACAGATTGTAACATCTTTAAATCCGTAATTAAGCAAAAGTTTGCAAATGGCAATGCCGGCAGAACCGTCACCGTTAATAACAACTTTACAGTTTTCTTTTTTCTTACCAACAACTTTTAATGCATTGATAATACCTGCAAGTACAACAATGGCAGTACCATGCTGGTCATCGTGGAAAACCGGAATGTCAAGGATTTCTTTAAGTCTGCTTTCGATTTCAAAACATCTTGGAGCTGAAATATCTTCAAGATTGATTCCGCCAAATCCCGGGGCAATGTTTGCAACTGTTTTTACGATTTCATCAGTATCCTGTGTGTCAAGACAGATTGGAACTGCATTAACTCCACCGAATTCCTTAAATAAAACAGCTTTGCCTTCCATAACAGGCATTGCAGCTTTAGGACCAATGTTTCCAAGACCAAGAACGGCACTTCCATCTGATACTACAGCTACAGTATTTGCCTTCCATGTATATTTGTATACATCATCAGGATTGTCAGCAATCTTTCTACATGGCTCTGCAACTCCGGGAGTATATGCCAATGATAAATCTTCTCTTGATTTTACATGGAATTTTGCCTCAGTGCTTAATTTGCCATTCAATTTCTCATGTAATTTTAATGCTTTTTCGTCTGTTGTCATGATAAACCTCCATAATTTAAAGTAATATGCCCTGCCACCTGCCAAAGAAAGTGGCATAACCTTGTATCTATATGCCTTGCACCTGCCTAAGAAAGTAGTGCACCCTGCACTGATGTGCTTTTTACCATGGTACAAAGCAATAGGGCAATCAAATAAATTATATCATAGTTTAAAAATTAACACTATGATTTTTTATGTTATTGTGTTAGAATAAGGTATAGTTAAAGAATCAAGAAATTCACAAGGGAGTTCCCCTACATTTTCCATAAAAGACAAAACTATATATTTTACATGCGAAAGGAGTTTTTATGAGAGAAAAATTACAGTCATTGCCGGTTACTCAATTAAGGGAAATTGCAAAGACAAATGGAATAAAATCAGTTACAACTTTAAGGAAGCAACAACTTATAGATATGATTCTTGAAGTTGCACAGAAAAAAGAAGCTGCTCAGGAAAATCAAAAAGAAACAAAAAAAGAAATTAAAAAAGAAGTTAAACATAAAACAAATGAAGTAAACGAAGAAACTTCAAAAGAACAGAATGGTTCAGAATCCGAAAATAGAGAACAGGCTCAGGATGATAACAGGAAAAGAAGACACCACAGAAATAGTGAGGCACCTGCGGAACACAAAAATGAAGTTCCAAATGAAAATGGTACTGAACGTACAGGTATTCTTGAAGTTATGCCGGACGGATTTGGATTTATAAGATGTGATAATTACATGCCCGGAGATGATGATGTATATGTTGCTCCGTCTCAGATTAAAAGATTTAGACTTAAAACAGGAGATTTCGTAACAGGTCGTGTTAGAGAAAAAAGAGAAAATGAAAAGTTTGGGGCATTATATTATGTAGATAAAATAAACGGCGAAGGTCTTGATAAAGTATTATCCAGACCCAATTTCGAAGATTTAACTCCAATTTTCCCAAATGAGAGACTTC
Source organism: uncultured Eubacterium sp. (assembly GCA_900550135.1). Lineage (GTDB taxonomy): Bacteria > Bacillota > Clostridia > Lachnospirales > Lachnospiraceae > Eubacterium_G. Next base: position 3,938 of record URQO01000007.1, on the reverse strand, counting down.
ACCTTGAAACAGATGGACATAGTACAGCCATGAGAGTTATGGATTTGGTTAGCCCTATTGGTAAGGGACAGCGTGGTATGATAGTTTCTCCACCAAAGGCAGGTAAAACTACATTATTAAAAGAAACAGCAAAGGCTGTTCTTAAAAACAATCCGGAAATGGAAATGATTATTTTATTAATTGATGAAAGACCGGAAGAAGTTACAGATATTAAAGAAGCTATTGTTGGAGATAATGTTGAAGTGATATATTCAACTTTCGATGAACTTCCTGAACATCATAAAAGAGTTTCGGAAATGGTTATTGAAAGAGCAAAAAGACTGGTAGAACATGGAAAAGATGTAATTATTTTACTTGACAGTATTACCAGACTGGCAAGAGCATATAACATGACAGTTCCACCAAGTGGACGTACTTTATCAGGAGGTCTTGATCCGGCAGCACTTCATATGCCAAAAAGATTTTTTGGAGCAGCAAGAAACATGCGTGAAGGCGGAAGTCTTACAATTCTTGCCACAGCACTTGTCAATACAGGAAGTAAAATGGATGACGTAGTATATGAAGAATTTAAGGGAACAGGTAACATGGAACTGATTCTTGACAGAAAATTATCTGAAAAGAGAATATTTCCTGCAATTGATATTACACAGTCAGGAACAAGACGTGAGGATCTACTTTTAAATAGTGAAGAGCTTGGTGCTTCATATATCATAAGAAAAGAAATGAACAGTATGAGAAAAGAAGAAGCTGTTGAACAGATATTAAGTCTTTTCTCAAGAACAGCAAATAATGAAGAGTTTATAGCAAAAGTTGGTAAAATAAGATACAATCCGGGACATTCAAGAAGATAGGTTTTATTTCTTTTATAAAAATATGAAAAATATGAGAAAAAAGGGGTTGCCAATAAACAATACCTATGTTATACTATCTAGGCTATTGAGTAAAAACGGATTGGCGTTGCCAATATGCATAAAAAAAATTAAAGAGGTGAATGTAATGAGAGAAGGAATCCATCCAGATTACCAGGAAGCAACCGTTACATGTAACTGTGGTAACACATTCGTAACAGGTTCAACTAAATCAGAGCTTCATGTTGAAATTTGCTCAGCATGTCATCCATTCTACACAGGACAGCAGAAAGCTGTTTCAGCTCGTGGTAGAATTGATAAGTTCAACAAGAAATATGGTATCAAATAAGTTTTTAAGGATAACAGGTTGAGAAGCAATTCTCAACCTATTTTCATAATTATATATAATTTACAAAGGTGAAATGCATGAAGAATAATAAACTACGTTCTTCCGGAATTGGCGGTCAGGCTGTTATGGAAGGCATTATGATGAGAAATAAAGACAAATATGCCGTAGCGGTAAGACAACCGGATGGCTCAATTGTTGTAGATGAACAGGAATACAAAGGACTTACAAGTAAGTGTAAATTATTTCAGTTACCTTTTATCAGAGGTATTTTCAGTTTTATAGATTCATTGGTATTAGGTGTAAAGACTCTTACATTTTCAGCACAGTTTTTTGATGAAGATTATGAGTCAGAACCAGATAAGTTAGAACAGTGGTTGTCAGCAAAGTTTGGTGATAAGGCAGAAAAAATAATTATGGGATTTACAGTATGCCTTTCAGTGATTATTGCTGTTGCATTATTTATGGTATTGCCACTGTTTATTGCAGATGTTATGGAAAGATATGTGTCCTGGGTAAGACCTGCACATGTACCTATCATAGAAGGGATTGTAAAGATAGTATTATTTATAGCCTATCTTTTATTGATTTCACTTATGGATGACATTAAACGTACGTTTATGTATCATGGTGCAGAGCACAAGTGCATCAACTGTATTGAAAACGGACATATTCTGACAGTAAATAATGTTAAGAAAAGTTCAAGATTTCACAAAAGGTGTGGAACAAGTTTTCTGCTTATTGTTCTCGTAATTAGCATTTTACTGTTTATTGTAGTTACACCAAAAACAGTTTGGCTTAGATACTTAACAAGAATTTTATTAGTTCCTGTTATTGCAGGTGTGTCATATGAGTTTATTAGAAAAGCAGGTTCTTCAAATAATAAAATTATCAATGCTTTAAGTATGCCGGGACTTTGGATGCAGAAGATTACAACAAAGGAGCCAACTGAAGACATGATAGAAGTAGCAATCGAGGCTGTTGAGGCAGTTTTCGATTGGGAACAGTATTTAGAAGATAATGGTATTAATGCAAGAAAACCTAAAAAGGTAAAAACAGTACCGGTAGAAGAACAGCCGGTACCACAGGAGTACAAAAAAGTTAGAACAGGATCAGGATATAATTGGAAGTTTTAGTAAAAGAGTTAGTAGCAGAGGCTACAAAATTATTAAAGCAAAATAATATTTCAGATGCTGACACAGACAGCTGGCTTTTGGCGGAACATATTTTAGGGTGCACAAGGCAAAAGTATTTTATGAACCCTTCGCTAAAGGTAAATGATGACCTTGCAGGAACGTATAAAAGGGCAGTGCTAAAAAGAGCAAATCATACACCACTACAGCATATAACAGGTACACAGTGCTTTATGGATTATACTTTTAAAGTCAATGAAAATGTGCTTATTCCTAGACCGGAAACAGAATTGCTGGTTGACAGAATTGTAAGATTTGTAGGAGATAAAAAAGTTTCAGTTCTTGATATGTGTACAGGTTCAGGATGTATTGCCATTTCCATAGACAAAATGTGTGGCAGTGCTATTGTAGATGCTGTTGACATATCTGAAAAAGCATTGGATGTTGCAAAAGAAAATAATAAGATAAATAATGCAAATGTGCATTTTATTCATAGTGATTTGTTTGATAATGTTGAAAAAAAATATGACATTATAGTGTCGAATCCACCATATATTCCATCTGCAGACATTGATGAACTAATGGAAGAAGTAAAAAAACATGAGCCAACAATTGCTCTTGATGGGAAAAAAGATGGACTTTTATTTTACAAAAGGATATGTAGTCAGGCAAATGACTATTTAAATGAAAATGGAAAGATTTATTTTGAAATAGGATATGATCAAGGTGGGGCTGTAAAAAAATTACTCAAGGAGAACCACTTTAAAAATATTCAGGTATTAAAAGATTTATCAGGCTTAGACCGTATGGTTATTGCCGGAAAGGAATAGAGATGTTTGACAAATTAGATGGAATTTTAGAAAGATATAAGGAAATCATGGATCAGCTAAATGACCCAAATGTTGTTAGTGACCAGGCAAATTTCAGAAAACTTATGAAAGAACAAAGTGATTTGGCACCAATTGTTGAATTATACAAAAAGTATAAAGAAGCAAAACAGACAATTGAGGATAGTCTTTTTATTCTTGACGAAGAGTCTGATGAAGAAATGAGAGAACTTGCAAAAGAAGAAATGAATGAAGCAAAAGCATCAATTCCTGAAATGGAAGATCAACTTAAGATTCTTCTTTTACCAAAGGATGGGAATGACGACAAGAATGTTGTAGTTGAAATAAGAGGTGGCGCAGGTGGTGATGAAGCTGCTTTGTTTGCCGCTGAATTATACAGAATGTACTGTATGTATGCAGAAAGTCAGAAGTGGAAAACAGAAATGATTTCTGTGAACGAAAATGGTCTTGGAGGATTTAAAGAAGTTGTATTTATGATTAATGGTCACGGCGCATATTCAAGACTTAAATATGAAAGTGGTGTACATCGTGTACAGCGTATACCGGTAACAGAATCAGGTGGACGTATTCATACATCAACAGCTACAGTTGCAATTATGCCTGAAGCAGAAGAAGTTGACGTTGAGATTGATATGAACGATTGTCGTTTTGATGTGTTTAGAGCATCAGGAAATGGTGGACAGTGTGTAAATACAACAGATTCTGCTGTAAGACTTACACATATTCCAACAGGTATTGTTATTTCCTGTCAGGATGAAAAGTC
>URQO01000006.1 GCA_900550135.1 uncultured Eubacterium sp. | reverse complement strand
GTTGATCCTGACATTGTTATACTTGGAGGGTCAGTGGCGTTAAAGATAGACGGTTTTGTAGAAGAAGTAGAGGCTTTGGTAAAAGAAAAAGTTTATGGAGTAATGAAACCATATATCAACGTAAAAAAATCTACCCTTAATGAAGATTCAGGTTTGATTGGCGCAGCGTATCTTGCATTTTCAAATTGGGAAAAATAAAAGGTGAGATAAAGTCGTTAGTTAAAAGAGATTAATAGACATAATATGTATGAAATCTGGACTTAGTGCAATTGACAGAGATAATTATATTGTACCAGTTTGGATGATTTAAAACTAAAAAAAGTGATACAGAGTGGAAAATATTCCATGAGTAATACAAAATGCAGTTGCGTACAAGAGCAACTGCATTTTGTATTATAAATATATTTTAATGGTATATAATTAAAAATATTATTAGGTGAATAAACTACAAATAAATTTATTTTGCAAATGTTGAAATCAATCCGTTTACAATAATGATTAAAGTGATGGAAGGAAGAATCCATTTACAGTAGAAACGGATTTTGCTGGAAACTTTCAGACCGCTGCCGGTATTTACTTCCTTCAGGTAATTATCCCAGCCCCATCCATATCTGCTTGTACAAAACAGTGTGTAAATCAGCGAACCAATAGGAAGAATCAAATTGCTAATCATAAAATCTTCCAAATCCATAACGTTGGTTTCGCCACCTAAAGGATGAAATCCTGATAATACATTAAATCCTAAAACACAAGGGATTGAGCCGGCTATTATAATAATGCCATTTATAATGGACGTTTTCTTTCTTGACCATTTCCACAAATCCATACATGATGACATAATGTTTTCGAAAACTGCAATTACAGTTGAAAAAGCTGCAAAGGCCATAAAGACGAAAAAGCAACTGCCAAAAATACGACCACCTGGCATTTTTGCAAAAATATTTGGTAATGTTACAAAAATAAGGCTTGGTCCCTGATCAGGTTCAACACCAAATGCAAAGCATGTAGGGAAAATAATAAGTCCTGAAACAATGGCAACGAAAGTATCAAGAACTATAATATTAATAGATTCTCCAAGAAGAGAATGGTCTTTTCCTAAATAGCTACCAAAGATTGTCATTGAACCCATGCCAATACTAAGTGTAAAGAATGCCTGATTCATTGCTGCCACAATGACATTAACAAGGCCAATCTTTTGTATATGTTTAAAGTCAGGTACTAAATAAAAATACAGTCCTTTTCCGGCACCATCCCAAAATATGCTGTTAATAGCAAGAACTACCATAATTACCAAAAGGGCAATCATCATTACTTTTGAAATCTTTTCAACACCATTTTGTAGTCCAAGGGAACAAACAACGAATCCAATTACAATAACAATGGTAGTCCAGAAAATCATTTCAGAAGGAACTGCATTCATTTCTGAAAAGTGATTTTTCACCTGATTAGTTGTGGCATTGTTAAAATCACCTTTTGCTGTATCAAAGAAGTATTTTGTCATCCAGCCAGCAACAGTGGTGTAAAAAAACATCAGTATATAGTTTCCTGCCATGCCTATGTAGCCGTGCAAATGCCAGTGTTGTCCAGGTTTTTCCAAAGTTTTAAAGGCTCTTGAAATACTTTGTTGGCTAGCTCTTCCTACAGAAAACTCCATGGTTAAAATAGGAAGTCCTAAAATAACAAGAAACAAAATGTAAAATAAAACAAAACATCCACCACCATTATTTCCTACTACATAAGGAAAGCGCCATACATTACCAATACCTATAGCACATCCGGCAGATATAAGTATGAATCCAAGTCTGGATTTGAATTTTTCTCTTTCCATATAATTAATCTCAATTCTAAATATTTTATTGTAACACATGGTCTGCCCTGGTATGTAAAATTTATAATAACCATAGCATTTCAAGTGCTGCAAGAATCATATTATAGAAATAAAAAGAATTTGTCAATTTAACGTGTTAGAGTGATAAAAACATGTGAAATATTTATATCGGACTTAGTGAAAACTTTACACAAAAAAAGGGGTTGATATATGTATATTTGGATGATAAACTGAATTTGGTAAAAAATTAATGGAGGTGATATTCATGGATAGTTGCGATAGTATCAGGCTTAAACCTAGTGGTATTATAATGATTAACAAAATAGTGTGGCTGTCTGTGAAATATCAATATCCATGTTTATTTAATATGTCTTTTTATAAGCACCACTTGTTGGGCCATACATCACGACATGTAACTGAAGGTTCCACTTATAGTGGTGTATTTTTTATGTAACAGGAAAAATCTATTACATAAAAAGTTTAGCTATAGGTGCAAACAGGCGTAAAAAGTAAATAGTTACTAAATATGCACGCGCTGGGATTATAAGGAGGCAAAAATGAGAACAAGAAAATTTGAAAAGAAAAATTATGTAAATGAAATCTTAGAAATAATTAAACATGGTCATTTGGAAAGTGAATTTAAAGTTAAAATATTAAATTATCATGAAAATGATATAGCAGAAGCTTTAACATATTTAACAGAAGACGAAAGAAAAAAAGTATATAAAGCTCTGGGGGCAAAGAATGTTGCTGAGATTTTTACTTATGTTGATGACATAGAAAAATATTTTGGAGAACTGTCATTAGATAAAGCCGTAAAGGTGCTTTCTTTAATGGATTCAGATGAGGCAGTTGATTTACTGGAAAAACTGGATGATGAGAAAAAGAATCAGTTGGTTAGCAGATTGGAAGGAAGTCTTAAAAAAGATGTAAAGAAAATTTTATCTTATGACGAGGAAGAAATTGGAAGTTATATGACTACAAATTATATTTGTATTCATAAGAATCTAAGTATTGGTAAAGCAACAAAAGAACTTATAAGACAGGCTGGGAATAATGACAATATATCAACTATATATGTTGTAGATGAACATGAAAAATTTTTTGGCGCCATTGATTTAAAAGATATGATTGTTGCAAGGGAAAATGACTCTTTAATAGAAATAATCAGCCAGTCATATCCATATGTTCTCGAACACGATAAAGTAGATGACTGCATGGAAAAAATAGTGGATTACTCAGAAGATTCCATACCCGTATTAACAGAAAATGGTGAAATTGTAGGTGTTATTACATCGGAAGATATAGTAGAACTGATAGATGAAGAAATGGGAGAAGATTATGCTAAGTTGGGTGGTCTTACTGCAGAGGAAGATTTAAATGAACCACTATTGGAAAGCAGTAAAAAAAGACTTCCATGGCTGGTTATCTTACTGTTTCTTGGAATGGTAGTGTCATCTATTGTAGGAATGTTTGAGTCAGTAGTTGCAATTTTACCTATTGTAATATGTTTTCAGTCATTGGTTTTGGATATGGCAGGAAATGTTGGAACACAGTCATTAGCAGTTACAATCAGAGTATTGATGGATGAAAAATTAACAGGAAAAGAAAAATTAAAGTTGCTTATGAAAGAAGTTAAAGTTGGGATGCTTAACGGAACAATTTTAGGAATTATGGCATTGATTTTTCTTGGGATTTATATTTACTTTTTTAAAGGTTACTCCTTTGGAAATGCACTGTTAATTTCCGGATGTGTTGGAATTTCTTTGCTGGTTGCAATGGTTATATCAAGTCTTGTTGGAACAGTAATACCAATGTTTTTTAATAAAATAAAAATAGATCCGGCTGTTGCATCAGGACCACTTATTACTACTGTAAATGATTTGGTGGCAGTAGTGACCTATTATGGTTTGGCACTTATATTTCTTATAAATATTTTTCAGATAGTATAAGGTTGTATATACGTAATGAAAATAGTGTAAAGTTTTGTTGTGTTTAATAATGCAAGTTGCAAAATTAGATTGTTTAATAAATTACTGGTATAATGGATGAAATGACCGGGAGAAACAGTTTTTTATAACACGGAGGAAAAGATGAACAAAGAAAACAATTTTTTTATGGCACCAGGAGCTTATGTAACAGGAGATGTAACAATTGGAGAAAATGTTGGCGTATGGTATAACGCTGTAATACGTGCTGACATGGCACCTATAACTATCGGAGATAATTCAAATATACAGGACAACTGTACTCTTCACACAGGTACAGGTTTTCCTTTAACAGTTGGTAACGGAGTTACCATTGGACATAATGCTGTAGTGCATGGCTGTACAGTGGGAGATAATACAACAATAGGTATGGGTAGCATCATTTTAAATGGTGCAAAGGTTGGCAAAAACTGTATTATCGGGGCAGGAGCTCTTGTTACCGGAAAAATGAAAATACCTGATAATACAATGGCATTTGGAAATCCTGTAAAAGTAATTAGAAAACTTACGGATGAGGAAATTGAAGGAAATCAAATTAATGCAGAAAAGTATGTTGAGTTGATGAAACAGCAAACAGCAAAATAAAAGTAATAAAGGAACAGTAAGAAATGAGCAATATTATAGAGATTACAGATTTTATGGCACCGGAGCTAGATATATATGCCAGATTTAGGGAAACAGAACTGTTAAGAGGATTTGGCGATGAAGGTTTTTTTATTGCTGAAAGCCCAAAGGTAGTTGAGAGAGCATTGGATGCAGGATGTGTTCCAGTGTCAATGCTGGTGGAGCATAAGCATATAGATGGAGAAGCAAAGGAAATTATTAAAAGATGCAGTGACGTTCCTGTGTATACTGCTGAGTTTGACATTTTATCAAAGCTTACCGGATTTAAATTAACAAGAGGAATGCTTTGTGCAATGAAGAGACCACAGATGAAATCAGCAGAAGAAATATGTGAAAATGCTAAAAGAATAGCTATTATGGAAAATGTTATGAATCCTACAAATGTTGGGGCAATTTTTCGTTCGGCAGCAGCACTGAAAATTGACGGAATAATATTAACTACAGGATGTAGTAACCCATTGTATAGAAGAGCTATCAGAGTGAGCATGGGTACAGTTTTTCAAATACCATGGACTTTTTTTAGTGATGAAATGTGGCCGGGTAAAGGTATGGAATTTCTGCATAGTAATGGATTTAAAACGGCAGCTATGGCATTAACAGATGATTCTGTAAGTATAGATGACAAAAGTCTTAAGCAGGAAAATAAATTGGCAATAATTCTTGGAACAGAAGGTGAAGGTCTTTGTCAGCATACCATTGATAAAAGTGATTACACTGTAAAAATTCCAATGGCAGAAGGTGTTGATTCATTAAATGTTGCAGCTGCAAGTGCAGTTGCTTTTTGGGAACTTAGGAAAAAGTAAAATTGAACAAGAGTTTAATCATGGCAATATTAAATTGGCAATATAGTATAAGTAAAAAAGTGTTTAATCATGGTAATATTTAATGTGCAATATAGTATAAACATAAAAAGAGGAAATGTATGTGAAGTATTATAAAGACCGGATTATTTCAGATGAACAAACAGCAATTGAAAAGTTAACACTATTACTGGAACAGGGACAGTTTGAACTGGTATCAGATACTCCAAAAGATGGAAATATCAAATTAGTTTATTTAATGAATGATGCAGTTGAAAGTTTTATTGTTTTTGAGAAAGCAAGAGTTACAGGAAGTTATCAAAAAGATTTTGAAGACTGGGTTGAATATTCATTATCATCTGAAAATGGTGAATATGTTCTGGTGATTTATCAGCAGGATGTAGTATTTTCAATATTTTTTAAGCAAATATATTTGGAAACTCATTTATATAATTACGGACGTACAGGTCATTTTTGGATAAAGAAGGATGAAAACATTAGACAGTTGGAATACAAGATTGCTATTATCCATGATAAAAAAGAGTATTTAGGTAAAGAGTTTTGTAATGAAAAGGAAATAAAATTAAGTGAACTGGTATATTTTCCACCACTTAATTATACCTGTTATCCTTCTGTTCCAAAGAAATATCTGGTACCACGTAAGGAACCCTGGAAACCATCAATGCAGGCAATTGATCTAATGATTGAATATGCAAAAAATGATAATTCATTAAAAAGAAATCTGAAATTGTATAAAAGGTTTCAAAATAAAGTAATGACAAGGCATATTGCTCATATGCTACATCATAATAGACACAGTGATGTAATTGAAACCTTGATGGAAGAAATGATTTTGATATCTAAGGATTATTCAAGAAGAAAATTTGATGACCCGCAACAGATAGAGTTGGATTCCTTATTGAAAAAAGCAAAGAAAATTCAAAAAAGGTACCAGAGTAACAGGGTTAGAGCTTACATATACGTGGAAGAACCGTTTATAGAAGTAAATGATTCAATCAAATTGAAAGTATATGTGTTGATTATAAAAAAGGGCCTTATTAATCAGAAAGTTATTGTAAAAAAAGTGGAAAAATAGGAATTTATGAAAGTAAATGCCAAAACAATTTGTAAAGGAGGGTTTTATGAAGAAGTGGATTAAGGCAATTGGCATTGGAGTTATGGTCGTTATGGCATGTTGCATTTTTACAGGTGTAAATGGAACTACTGTTAAAGCTGCAACTAATGTTCAGATGTCTGAAAATCAGGCATATTACTATGATTTAAATGGTGATGGTGTTAAGGAAAAAATAGTATACAAAACAGTTACTGATAAAAAGGACAAAGACAGATTTGGTAGAATAAATCTTTTTATAAATGATAAAAAGGTATATTCAAAGAAAATTACAGATGATATAGCCAGATATTTTATTGTGGATTTAAACAACAAAGATAAAACAGTAGAACTTAATCTTCAGGTTTGTGGTCCTTCATTTGTTTTAGATTATAGTTCATTTCAGCATTGGGATGGAAAGAAAATTACAGAATTTGATACAAACAAAAATAAAGCTCTGGATTATTTGAGAGGATATTCTATTGTTGGTATAAAGGGAAATGGTAATTTTAGTATTGGTGTGGATACACCTTTTGATGTGGCAATAGGAAATTATTATACAACCATACCTTTAAAGTATAAAAACGGGAAAATCACAGCAAAAAAGAAAACATATTATTTGTCTAGAAAATCACGAAAGTATGTATATAAAACAAAGAAAAGTTTGAAGGCATATAAGAAGGCGTCAAGAAAATCAAAAGCATTTACGATTAAAAAAGGTCAAAAACTTAATGTCATTAAAATAAAAACACAGAAAAATGTTTCACAACGCCAGAGGGATAAATATGGTGATTTCAAGTCTGTTGATGCATTTATATATGTGAAAACAAAAAATGGTAAAAAAGGTTGGATTTTTATAAGCAAAAATACATCAAGTTGGGACAACACATCTATATTTAAACAAGTTCCAGGATGGGCTTAATAATAAGATAAAAAAATTATATTAATATAACTAAGAAATAACCGGCTTCCAAAGGTTAGATTGAAAGATTGAAAACCTGGAAACCGGTATTTTTTTTAAAGTAGCATACGAGAAAAAATTGAATTAATGAATATTGTTTCTACGCTTTCCTGTCATATCAGAAACTACCAATTTAAACACTGTTGTTACTTTCATCATATCAGTATTAAATTTAAAATCTTCAGCATGATACTGATTCACCAAAATCTTTAAAGCTTCAAATTTGTGGCCATCATCGATAAATTCGATTTTTCCATGACCAATCACACTTTCATATCCCATGGTACATGACATACGTTCTTCGTACAAAATAAAATTATGTCCACAATCCATTTCAAAAGTAGCACGATTGTCTTTTTTTATTAAGTCAAGTTTGGTGCCTTGTGTTGCACAATGAAAATAAAGCTCTACCTGTTCTCCGTCAACGTGTAATCCAAAGTTTAAAGGAACAAGATATGGGTATCCATCATCATTTAAACCAAGAGTAACAGAATCGCATTTTTTCATTATTTCAATAATTTCATTAAAATCTGTAATTTCACGATCTTTTCTTCTCATTTAAAGTACCTCATTTCCAAAAGTGTTATATCTTAATATTAAAAATAAATTTGAATATTTGCAAGTACAAAAGTTGTAACAATAATAAATAAATATATTCCTTAAGTGATATAATATTTATTAAAATAAAAGCTGTTTGACAACCCAAAATAATTGGACTAATATTGAAACAGATTAAAAGAGAAGGAGAAGTATCATGGAAAGAAAAAATGCATGGAACACATATAATGAAAAGGAAAAACAACGTTTGAACAGTTTAAATGCTGATTACATTGATTTTTTATCTGAATGTAAAACAGAACGTGAATGCATTCAGGAAACAATAAAAAGAGTTGAAGCAAAAGGATATATAAGTTTAGAACAGGCTATAGAAAACAACAAACCATTAAAGCAGGGAGATAAAATTTATTCAGTATGTATGAATAAAACAGTTGCCTTATTTAACATAGGAAAAGAAACAATGGAAAAGGGCATGAATATATTAGGAGCTCATATTGATTCTCCAAGAATGGATGTAAAGCAGAATCCTTTGTATGAAAATGAAGGAATGGCATATTTAGATACACATTATTATGGTGGAATCAAAAAGTATCAGTGGGTTACACTTCCACTTGCAATACACGGTGTTATTGTAAAAAAAGATGGAACAACTGTTAATGTAAACATTGGTGAAAAGCCTGAAGATCCGGTATTCTGTGTAACAGATTTGCTTATTCATTTGGCACAGGCACAAATGGAAAAGAAAGCAGCAAAGGTAGTAGAAGGGGAAAACTTAGATGTATTGATAGGTACAATTCCATTAAATGAAGAAGAAAAAGAGGCTACAAAGAAAGCTGTACTTAATATTTTAAAAGAGATGTATGATATGGAAGAAGAAGACTTTATGTCAGCAGAACTTGAAGTGGTTCCTGCAGGAAGAGCAAGAGAGATGGGCTTTGACAGAAGTATGATTATGTCATATGGTCAGGATGACAGAGTGTGTGCATATACTTCACTTGTAGCAATGTTAGAAGTTGAAAATGTAGAAAAAACAACATGCTGCCTTTTGGTTGATAAAGAAGAAATCGGTAGTGTAGGTGCAACAGGTATGCAGTCAAAATTCTTTGAAAATACAGTTGCAGAACTTATCAACTTAAATGATGGTTACAGCGATATCAAATTAAAGAGATGTCTTGCAAACAGCAGAATGTTATCATCAGATGTAAATGCAGCTTTTGACCCATTATATGCTGAGGTATTCAACAAAAACAGTTCATCATTTATGGGGCATGGAGTTGTATTTAATAAGTTTACAGGCCGTGGTGGAAAGTCAGGATCAAATGATGCCAATGCTGAATATTTAGCATCACTTAGGAAGATTATGGATGATAATGGAGTAAACTTCCAAATGTCAGAACTTGGAAAAGTAGATGCAGGAGGTGGCGGAACAATTGCCTACATTATGGCCCTTTATGGAATGGAGGTAATAGATAGTGGTGTTGCAGTTCTAAACATGCATGCACCATGGGAAGTAACAAGCAAGGCTGATGTATATGAGGCATACAAGTGCTATAAGGCATTTTTAAAAGATGCATAAAGTTGCTATATAAAAGATTAAGAAGCAAAGAAAAAATAAAATATACGGTTTAGAATTAAAAGTCTTTAATATATGAATTATAAGTTGATCCTCTAAAAGTTAGATTTGAAAAATAACTTTTAGAGGATTTTTTTTGATTAAGAATTGATTGTTGGAGAAACAAATAAATAGCAAATTAATTAAGAAATATAACAAACTAAACGATAAAAACTCTTCTGATTTATAAAAAAATTAAAAAAAAAAATCTCTTATTTTATAAAGCAATGAAACATTTTTATTTAAATTGGTACAAAAAAAAATAAAATTGGTATTGCAAATTAAGAATAATGTGGTATACTAAAATCAGAAAGTGGATTAAGGAAGAAACCAATAAACAATCCAATATCATAAAATAGTGTACCAAAGGAGTAAAATATGGAAAAAGACATGGAATACTACGTTAAGATAAGCGGACAGGTTATTGCAAAGAATTTACAAAGAAGAAAACACTTAACAGAAGATGTTATTAAGAAGTATCAGTCATCAGATAAAAAAGACATATGCATAGTTGCTTCAGGTTCCTCGCTTAATGGAGCAATGATGGCACAGAGTTTTATGAACAAATACATAGGATGTGATGTGATGACAATTAGTCCAACGGATTATTTGGATTACAAAAAGGATTTTGTTAAGAACAGATTTATTATTTTAATATCCCAAAGTGGATGTAGCACAAATATTATTGAGGCAGCCAAGGACTTAAACAATGACAATATAGATTATGTAGCATTAACAGGAAACCTTAAAGGTGATTTGAAAGATTATGCTAAGACATTAGTAGAGTACGGAGTAGGAAATGAAATAATTGATTATGTAACCCTTGGTCTTACAACACTTGTAGAGTTCTTAATATTGTTTGCACTGGAAATAGCAAATATAAACAAAAATATTAAAACAAAAGAATACAACATTTTGTTGGAGCAGATTGGACAGTGTAGTGTTGAAAGTGAAAAAATATTTGAAAAGTCAGTAGAATTTACCAAAAGAGAATACGAAAATCTTTTCAAAATGGACAGAGCTTTAATAGTTACTGATGGTCCTAACATGGCAACAGCAAGAGAAGGAAGTTTAAAGTTTGGAGAAACGTTAAAGATACCTACATTATACTATGAAAATGAAGAATATGTTCACGGACCAAACATGCAGCTTGATCCGGAATACACAGTATTTTTTATTGATACCAATACAAAAAATAACAGAATGCAGGATGTGTATCAGGCCACAAAGCTTATAACAGAACATACATATATGATTACAAACAAAGATATAAAGGAAGATGATAAAGTAATTAAGGTTGAAAGCAATATAATACCGGAACTTACACCATTGTTTTTGGTAGTTCCATTTCAGTATATATCAGCCCATGTTACAAAAGAAAAGAATAATTTTAAATGTCATCCATTGTTTGACAAATTCGAAGAAAAAATACACTGTAAAACAGATGATTACGATGAAATAATGAAAGAAAAAATAAAAAAAGATAAAGAATTGGAGGAAAAATAAAGTGAGAAAATATGTGTTGGCAAGTCACGGACATATGGCAGAGGGAATAAAATCCACATTGGAAATTATAGTGGGACCTCAGGAAGATTTGATATGTATAAACGCTTATACAAAAGAATGTCAGGATCCAATGCCGGAGTTTAAAAAAATAATTGAAAACAATCCGGAAGATGACATTGTTTTTATGACAGACATGTTTGGTGGAAGTGTAAATAACAACGCCATAGTATTAACAAAAAATCCAAAAGTTCACGTTGTTACAGGAATAAATCTTGCAGTTGTTATTTCGATTATAATGTCAGACCAAGATGCAGATACAGAAGACATAATAAAACATGCGGTAGAGCAGGCAAAAGATATGATTATGTACTGCAATGAATTGGCATCTAATGAAGACGAAGACGATGATTTTTAAGTTAAAAAAGCAAACATTAAAATAGCATAAAATCAAATGCTAAAACATTTTTAATAAAAAGTACATAATTAAAAAATAAGAAATAAACAAAATTAAAAGGAGGAATTTATAATGATTAAACAAATCAGAGTTGACTATCGTTTGTTACACGGACAGGTTGCAGTGTCATGGACATCAGCCCTAGGTGCAGATTGTCTTTTACTTGTTAGTGACACAGTAAAAAGTGATCCACTTAGAATGGAAACATTAAAGCTTGCAAAACCTGCAGGAACTAAGGTAGTAGTGAAAAATCAGCAGGAGGCAATTGACGCATTGAACAGCGGAGTAACAGATAAGTATAAATTATTTATTATCTGTGAAAACTTAGAAAATGCAAAAGCAATATTGGAAGCTACAGGAGAAAAATCTTTAAATGTAGGCAATACACCATTTAGAGACAATACAAAACAGTACGGAAAAAGTGCAAACTTAACAAAAGACGAAGAAGAGTTAATAAAAGATATGTTAGATGAAGGAATTGAAGTTTATATACAAATGGTTCCGGCAGAGAAAAGTATTAAATGTAAATCATTATTTAAATAAAAAGGAGGTTAAGGAATTATGATTTTAAAAACAATACTAATTTTCTTAGTCACTGTTTTAGGTTATTCAGAATGGGCATTGGGTACAAGTTATTTTCAAAGACCTATTGTTCTTGGACCTTTAGTAGGACTAATTATGGGAGACTTGCAGGCAGGTATAGTTATGGGGGCCACACTGGAATTGGCAATGATTGGAGCAGTTTCGATTGGTGCATACAATCCACCGGATTTGATTGCAGGTACAATTTTAGGTGTATCTCTTGCAATTCAGTCAGGAGCAAATGCATCGGCAGCACTTACACTGGGTATTCCTATTGCAACCTTATTGTTGGCAGCAAACACAGCTATTGGAGAACCACTTAGACTTATATTTATTCACAGATGTGACAAAAATGCAGAGGACGGAAATTATAAAGCTTTTTCAAGGAATATGTGGATAAGTGGATACATAGCATCAATTTTTGGAATAATATTTGTTCCACTTGCATTCTATTTTGGCTCAGATGCAGTTACAAAGGTTCTGGAAGTTGTACCAGAATTTGTTCAGACAGGTATGGATATTGCAGCAGGTTTACTTCCTGCATTAGGATTTGCAATGTTGGCACAGATGATGATGAACAAAAAAGTTGCACCATTTTTCTTTATCGGATTTTTGATTGTAGCATACTCAAGTATTACTACAACAGGTGTGGCAGTATTATCAATTTTAATGGTAGTTATTTTTGTAACATACGGAATGCTTAACGACAAAAAAGAACAGACTGTAGAAGTAGTTTCAAAGAATGATGACGGAGGTGGATTTGATGAGTTTTAATTTGCATGCTGATTATAACGGCAAGATTACAAAAAAAGATCTTAAAAAAGTATTTTGGCGTTCAATTCCAATGGAACATTCATGGAACTATGAACGTATGGATAACGTAGGATATGCATGGGCATTATATCCGGTTCTTAAAAAATTGTATCCGGATGAAAAGGATTTGGCAAAAGCAATGAAACGCCATTTGGCTTTATATAACATGACACCATATATTTGTACATTTCCTATGGGTATCAGTGTAGCGATGGAAGAAGCAAATGCTGAACAGGAAGATTTTGATACAGAATCAATCGGTTCAGTAAAAGCAGCAATGATGGGACCTTTATCAGGTATTGGTGATGCATTTTTCTGGGGTACATTAAGAGTTATTGCAACAAGTATTGGTTGTGCACTTGCAATGAAAGGAAATATTTTAGGACCAATACTATTTATGTTAATTTTCAATGTTCCACATTATTTCTTAAGATACATAGGAACATTCTTTGGATACAAATTAGGTAGTGAATCAATTTCAAAAATCACAGCTTCAGGACTTATGGGCAAAGTTACAGAAGCCGCTTCAATTGTAGGTATGATGGTTACAGGTGCGATGACCATGGACATGACGGCAATTAATCTGGTAACCAAGATAGGCTCGGGAGACGAGGCAACCACATTGCAGGAATTAATTGAAGGTATTATGCCGGGACTGCCTGTACTTGGAATTTTTGGAATAGTATATTGGATGCTTAAAAAGAAGATGAATCCACTACTTATCATGTTGATTATGTTGATTGTATCAATTGCTGGAGCATACTTTGGATTTTTAGGATAATATAGGAAAATAAATAAAAAAAATAAAATAATATAGAACAAAAAGAGAAAAAAATGAAATAATAGGAGGAAAAAGAAAATGTCACTTAGAAATTTTGACGCAGAAAAGTATTTAAAAGAAGGAGCACAGTCATATGGAAAAAGAAAGGAAATTGAAGAATTAGTAGATAAGCTTTCAAAGACTGATTATGACAATGTTGTATTACTTGGAATAGGAGGAACATGGGCAGAATGGTATCCTGTTGTAGAAGTTGCAAAATACTATAGCGATTTGCCAATTTACCTTGAAAATGCAGGAGAATTTTTAGTAAAGAAAAACAAGAAATATGTTTCTGAAAAATCATTAGTATTTACATCATCAGCCTCAGGAAACACAAAAGAAATAGTAAAGGCAGTTGAAATGTGTAAGGACCTAGGCATTGATGTGTACGGATTTACAAAGGATGAAACAACACCACTTGCAAAATTATTAACAGACCCAATTTACAACCCATGTGGTGATTGTGAAGATTCATATCTGTTATACTATTTCGTAATTTTAAGATTATTATTTAACAGAGGAGAATTCCCTAAATATGAAAGATGGGCTGATCAGATGGCAGGCATACATAAAAACTTATTAAGAATAAGAGAAGAGTTTGAACCAAGAGCAGCAGAAGTTGCAAGAAAATATGCACATGAACCATATACAATGTTTACAGGTTCAGGTGTTCTTTGGGGAGAAACATATCTCTTTACAATGTGTATCTTAGAAGAAATGCAGTGGGTAAGAACAAAGGCAGTAACATCTGCAGATTTCTTCCATGGCCCATTGGAATTGGTAGATGACAGGGTTCCTGTTTTTGTAATCAAAGGCGAAGATGAATATAGAGAACTTGATGAAAGAGTAGAACGTTTTGTAAAGAAACACACTAAGAAATGTGAAGTATTTGATACAAAAGATTTTGTACTTGAAGGAATTGATGATGAGTTTAGAGTTATTTGCTCACCAATGATTATAACAGCAATTTTAACAGAAAGATTAGCTGCTCACTATGAATTAAATACAGGACATAGTTTAGAATTTAGACGTTACTATCGTCAGTTTGAATACTAAAATGATTAAAGCAGTAATATTTGATATGGACGGTGTCATTATAGACAGTGAGCCAATATATCAAATGTGGCTTGAAGAATTTTTAGAGTACCAAGGTATAAGCGTACCTGAAAGTGAACTTAGGACTATTCCCGGCATTTCCACACAGGCTTTTAAGGAAAAAGTAGAAAAGTGGTGGAAATGCTGTGGAGTAACCAATAAAACGGGAGAAGAAATTGATAGGGAGTTTGATACTTTTTGCAAAGATAAAAAAATATCATATAAAAATATTGCTTTTCCTTATTTAAAACCGACATTGGAACATTTAAGAAATTCAGGAATTAGGATGGCAATTGCGTCATCTTCTCCACTTAAAAACATAAATCAGGTAACATCAGAAATAGGAATAGACCATTATTTTGATGTAAAAGTTAGTGGCGAAGCATTTAAACATAGCAAACCAAATCCTGAAATATATTTACATACTGCGGATAAACTACAAATAGATGTAAATCAATGTGTGGCGGTGGAAGATTCAACTTATGGTATACGAGCAGCGCTTAATGCTAAAATAAAGGTAATTGCAAAAAAAGATGACAGATATGGATATGACCAGGCATTGGCAGATTTTATTATTGAAAATCTTAATGAATTACCGGAAGTAATTAACAAAATGTTTAAAAAATCAACTTTCATAACATAATTTTAAATACGGAAGGCTGTCTTATTAAGATGGCTTTCTTTGTATTTAAGCAGAAAAATAAGCAAATTATAAGAAATAAAAAACAAAATTTAGTTATTTGTTACATTGAAAAGTAACCAATAATTGGTATACTATTTAAGCAGGGAGGTTCGTAATAGATGAAATTATTTAATAAGGATGAATTTATTGCAAATGAAATAAAATTTTATTTATTAAAAAATAAAACAAAAGAAGGAGAAAAACTGCCTTCAGAAAGAGAACTTGCAGAAATCTTTGACGTTCAGCGTGCAACTATTAGAAATGCACTTACAGTTCTTGAGGAAGAGGGAATTATCGAAAAGAAAGAGCGAAGTGGAAGATACATGGGACATCCAAGAATTAAAACGAACCTTCAACAGATAAAGTCTTTCAGTGACAAATTAAATGATATGGGGATTGAAACCAAAAACAAATTACTTTCTTTTGAATCAATGGAAGTAGACAAGGAATTATCAAAAAAAGTAAAACTTCCAATAGGAACACCTATTTACAAGATTACAAGAGTCAGAAAAGTAATGAAAGAAAACGAAAAAATTCCTATTGCAATAGAGTATGCATACATTCCGGAAGATATAGCACCAAAACTGCTTAAATATGACGTGGAAGAAGGATCATTATTTAGTATATTAATTAATGAATACAAAGTGATTCCGCAAAAAGAAGAACAGACTATTGAGATAGTGTATGCAGACGAATTTGAAGCGAAAAATCTAAAAGTTGACAAGTTGACTGCATTAGTTAAAAAATGTGGAACAACATATGACAGTCAGGGAAATATAATACAATATCTGCACAGCATAATGAACAAGGACTGGGTAGAGTTTGAAATGGATAGACCTGACATAGAATCAAAAACTAAGGAGGGATTGTATGGATTATAGAATGCCTTTATATGTTCAGTTACAGGACATTATCATAAAAAAAATAGAAGAAAAAAAGTATTTGCCGGGAGAAGCTATACCAAGTGAACGAAGAATGGCTGATACATATGGTGTAAATAGAATGACTGTAAAAAGAGCTGTGAACAAACTGGTGGAGCAGGGCTATTTGTATCGAAAACCGGGAGCAGGTACATTTGTACTTGCAAGAGACAAAAAGAAAATAGATTTGGAATATGCCAACGAATCAGGGAACGCAGGAATTACAGCAATTTTTAGGGATATGGGTATAAAGATTGTAAACAAAGTGTTTGGAACTGGTGAAGTTGAAGGTAGTAAATATATCAATTACAAGCTGGCACTAAATGAAGATGAAAAGGCATGGGGCATACACCGTGTACGTATAGGAGACGGAGAACCATTTGCAGTGGAATATACATATGTTCCATACAAATATTTTAAGGATATAGACAAGTTTGATTTCTCAAAAGTATCTTTATATGATTATATGGATGTAAACAATCACATGCCGGTAGATTTCAAGCAGAATCTTATATGTCTTGATGCCAATGAAAACATTGCAGAACTTTTAAATGTTGAAAAGGGTACGGCAATTTTTAAAATTGAGTATCAGTCAGTGGATTCAGATGGCAATATTGTAGAGTTTACAAGAAGTTATTTAAATCCGTCATATGCAGAGTTTAAGTTTGTGGCAGAGGCAGAATAGAAGGAAAGAATAATGAAAAAAGAAGATAAAACAAATGTAATGCGTGTCTTAGACAGTAAAAAAATACCTTATAAAAGTCATAATTATGAAGGAACAGGTGCCATTGGTGGTGCGGAAGTGGCACAGGCTTTAGAACAAAATCCTGACTGTGTATTTAAAACACTTGTAACAGTGGCAAAAACAAAGAAAAATTATGTTTTCTTAGTCCCGGTATGTAAGGAACTTGATCTGAAAAAGGCAGCTCATGCAGTTGGTGAGAAAAAAATCGAAATGTTAAAATCAAAAGAATTATTACCATTGACAGGTTATGTTCATGGTGGTTGTTCTCCAATTGGCATGAAAAAAAGTTTTGAAACAATTATAGATGAAAGTGCCGGTCAGTTTGACACCATTATGTTTAGTGGTGGAAAAATAGGACATCAGGTAGAAGTGGCTCTTGAAGATGTGAAAAAGGTGATTAGATTTAAACTTGCAGATATTACCGTAGATTAGTATTAACAATTAAATATTAAATGAAAATAAATTAAAAAAGATAGTAATTTTTAAAATGTTGTTTTCATAAAATATAAATTGTGCTACACTATTTTTTGGAAATTCAGTAAAAGAGGGATAAAATGGAAGTTTTTTATTTTAATGTAACACCTTTAAGAAATAAAAATGTATTTGCTGAAAAGGTAAAAGAAGTCAGCAAAGAGAGATTGGAAAAAATAGAAAGATTAAAAAAGACAGATGACAGACTTAGATGTCTTGGAGCAGGTCTTTTGATTAATTACATAAAAGACAAATATAATATAAATGATGATATTATGGTTGCTAAAAATGGCAAGCCACATTTTACAACAACAAAGATGTCTTTTAATATATCTCATTCAGGAAATTATGTTGTAATAGTTGTATCAGAGTTCAACATTGGAATAGATATTCAAAGAATGGAAAAGCATAATCACCTTATTGCAGAAAAGAATTTCTGTACCAATGAGTGTGCATACATAAATGAATTTGAAGATAACGATATTCAAAGACAGCGTTTTCATGAGATTTGGACCATTAAAGAGGCATATCTAAAAAATGTAGGAATAGGTCTTAGAAAACCATTAAATTCATTTGAGATTGATTTGACAGGAGACAATCCAAAGATTATAGACAATCCGGGATATGCAATTTTGCAGATGAAATTGGACAAACT
Organism: uncultured Eubacterium sp.; assembly: GCA_900550135.1. Classification (GTDB taxonomy): domain Bacteria; phylum Bacillota; class Clostridia; order Lachnospirales; family Lachnospiraceae; genus Eubacterium_G. The sequence continues at coordinate 37,568 of URQO01000006.1, read as the reverse complement.
TTATATCATAGCTATATGTGCTGATATAAGAGACAAAGAGTTTTCTATTCAGGAAGTAGAAATTTAATAAAAAGGATATGTAATGCTATGAACAAATCGAGGTCAATTAGATATAAAATCTAATGATTAAAAATTGTTCTTTGTTAGCACTTACATATCCTTTTTTGATAGAAAAAACTATTTGCTCCAACGTCCTGATGCTCCACAAGGAAGAACCAAACCATTTGATGAAACAGGAAGCCCAATTTCAGCAGCTTCAACATGACCACCAAACTTTGGTACAATGGCAGTATTAATCATGTAGTTAAGAACTGCCGGCTGCAACCCTGTAGTGTATGAATTTATTAAAAAGAAAAGTGGGTCGTCACTTAAAATGTTGGTGCAAAGCTCCACAAATGGGAAAATACTTTCTTCGATTTTCCATGTTTCACCTTTAGGCCCACGACCGTATGATGGAGGATCCATAATAATACCATCATATTTATTGCCACGTCTGATTTCTCTTTCAACAAATTTTACGCAATCGTCTACAAGCCAACGAACAGGTCTGTCGGCAAGATTTGATGATACGGCATTTTCTTTTGCCCATGTAACCATACCTTTTGATGCATCTACATGTGTAACGTGTGCACCGGCTTCAAGAGCAGCCAAAGTCGCACCACCTGTGTAGGCAAAAAGATTTAACACCTTAACCTGTCTGCCGGAATTTTTAATTTTTTCAGAGAACCAGTCCCAGTTTGTTGCCTGCTCAGGGAAAAGTCCTGTATGTTTAAAACTAAAAGGTTTTAGGTTGAAAGTAAGATTTTGGTAATCAATGGTCCATTGTTCAGGCAAATTAAAAAAGTCCCATTTGCCACCACCTTTGTTGCTACGGTGGTAATGACCATTGTGTTTTCTCCAACCATTATCTTTTTTTTGAGTGTTCCATATAACCTGAGGGTCTGGTCTAACCAAAAGGTAATCTCCCCAACGCTCTAATTTTTCTCCTGTTGAAGTATCAATAACTTCATAATCTTTCCAATTATCCGCAATCCACATAAATTTATCCTCTTATAAAAATCCTAAATTAATCGGTTATTATATTAACATATTAATAAGAAAGAAACAATAAATCATTGAATCAAAAATCAATAAAGAGTATAATGAACTTGTTATTTTAAGGAGGTACCATTATGGATAATAAATACAAAGGAACAAAAACTGAAAAAAATCTTGAGGCTGCATTTGCAGGTGAGTCTCAGGCAAGAAACAAGTACACATATTTTGCATCAGTAGCAAAAAAGGAAGGTTATGAGCAGATTTCATCATTATTTTTAAAAACTGCCGACAATGAAAAAGAACATGCAAAAATGTGGTTTAAGGAATTAAGCGGTATTGGAAATACATCTGAAAACCTTGCAGCAGCAGCTGAGGGAGAAAACTATGAGTGGACAGATATGTATGATGAATTTGCAAAAACTGCTGAAGAAGAAGGATTTACAGAATTGGCTGAAAAGTTCCGTCTTGTAGCAGAAATCGAAAGACATCACGAAGAAAGATACCATGCATTACTTAAAAACATCGAAACAGCTCAGGTATTTGAAAAGAGTGAAGTTAAAGTTTGGGAATGCAGAAATTGTGGTCATATTTGTGTTGGAACAAAGGCACCTGAAGTTTGTCCGGCATGCAATCACCCACAAAGTTTCTTTGAAGTACATGCAGAAAATTACTAAAATATATAACACAAAATTTAATGAGAAAGAGGAAAAAGTAAGATGAGTATTCGTATTGGAATCATTGGTTATGGAAATTTAGGTAGAGGAGTAGAATGTGCAATTAAGCAAAATGATGACATGGAATTAGTTGCAGTATTTACACGTAGAGATCCTTCTACAGTTTCAATTTTAACAAAGACAGCACAGGTTTGTAAGGTAGAAGATGCCACAGACTGGAAGGACAAGATTGATGTTATGATTTTATGTGGAGGAAGTGCTACAGATTTACCTAAGCAGACACCTGAGTTTGCAAAGAACTTCAATGTTATTGATAGTTTTGATACACACGCACGTATTCCTGAACATTTTGAAAATGTTGATAAGGCAGCAAAAGAAAACAACACAGTTGGAATTATTTCTGTAGGTTGGGATCCTGGAATGTTCTCACTTAACAGACTATATGCAAATGCAATTTTACCTGAAGGAAAAGATTATACATTCTGGGGCAAAGGCGTAAGCCAGGGACATTCCGATGCAATTAGACGTATTGAAGGTGTAAAAGATGCAAAGCAGTACACAATTCCTGTAGATAGTGCCCTTGAGGCTGTACGTTCTGGAAGCAACCCTGAACTTACTACAAGAGAAAAACACACAAGAGAGTGTTTTGTAGTATTGGAAGATGGAGCTGATGCAGCAAAAGTTGAAGAAGAAATTAAGACAATGCCAAACTATTTTGCTGACTATGATACAACAGTACATTTCATTAGTGAAGAAGAATTAAAGGCAAATCACAGTGGTATCCCACATGGTGGATTTGTTTTAAGAAGTGGCGTAACAGGCTGGGAAAAAGAACACAAACATCTTATTGAATATAGTTTAAAACTGGATTCAAACCCTGAATTTACTTCAAGTGTGCTGATTGCTTATGCAAGAGCAGCATACAGATTAAGCAAGGAAGGTCAGAGTGGTTGCAAGACAGTATTTGATATTGCACCTGCATACCTTAGCGCAAAAGATGGAGCAGAATTAAGAAAAGAAATGTTATAATCTGTAGGAGCAGAATTTGATTTTGTAAAATAAAAAAAGCATAGCTGTAGGTATTTACAGCTATGCTTTTTCTGTAGTATCAAGAATTATAAACATTATAATATGTAGTAAGAACTAGCAGGTGTGCCAAGATAAAATTTATGAAAGTCAAAAGTGTTTTACGATATATAATGAAATACATTTGCTATAAATACTAAAACATACTATAATCTATAAAGTTAATAAAATAAGAAAAAATTTGTAAAGTTGATAAAATAAAAAAATACGTGAGATTAAGAAAATGAAAGAACGTCAGTTAGATTGTTTCGCAAAGGGAGTTAAAGCAGGAATTCCCATTGCGTTAGGATATTTTGCAGTGGCCTTTACTTTGGGGATTCAGGCAAAGAATGTGGGAATATCTCCATTAGCAGCAGCAGTCACAAGTTTTGGACTTCATGCATCAGCCGGAGAGTACATAGCATTTACATTAATAGGTTCAGGTGCCAATCTGTTAATTATGGTATTAATGGAAGTAGTGGCAAATGCCAGATATTTACTTATGTCCTGTGCACTTAGCCAAAAGATACCATCGGATACACCAATTTGGAAAAGATTGATAATGGGGTATTTCATTACAGATGAAATATTCGGCGCATCAATTTCAGTTTATGGCAAGTTAAATCCGGTATATGTATTTGGACTTGCTGCAGTGGCATCACCGGGATGGGTGGCAGGAACAGCCTTGGGCGTAATTATGGGAAATGCACTTCCGCTTAGAGCAGTCAGTGCATTAAGTGTTGGCTTGTATGGTATGTTTATAGCCTGTATTATTCCTGAAGGAAAGAAAAATAAAATAGTTGCAATGGTTATTATAGTAAGTTTTGTATTTAGTTATATATTTAATACATTACCTGTTTTTGATGGCATATCATCAGGCATTAAAATTATGATTCTTACTATAATTATAGCCCTTGGAGCAGCAATACTATTTCCTGTAAAGGAGGAGGAACATGGATAAAATATATATTTACATATTGGCAATGTCCCTTGCAACATATGCCATAAGAGTACTTCCTCTTACGTTGATTAGAAAAGAAATAAAAAACAAATATATAAAATCATTCTTATATTACGTTCCTTATGTAACTTTGGCTGTTATGACATTTCCAGCCATTCTTACAGCCACACAGAGTATGTGGTCAGGGCTTGTTGCGTTAATAGGAGCAACTATTTGGGCATGGAAAGGTGGAAGCCTTTTTCAGGTTGCACTGATTAGTTGTGCATTGGTATTTGTAACAGAACTGATTATTGTATAAGAGTGATAAATATATATTTAGATAATGTTAATCATGTATTAAATTAAATCACGATATAGTGCCAGTAATTAATGAAATAAAATCACTATATAGTGCCAATCATGAATGAAATAAAATCACTATATAGTGCCAATCATGAATGAAATAAAATCACGATATAAGGTTGGTAATATATTTAAATTAATTTATTATGTAAAATTTGATAACGAATCTGAATTAATTCATTGAAAATGAACATGCACTATTGTAAAATTAGAATATAAAATAAAAGGGGAGAACAATGGGAAAATTCTCAGGATATCTCATTTGCACAGACTGCGATGGGACATTAACATATGAAGAAGGAAAAATATCGGACAAAAATGCCCGTGCAATTAAATATTTTCAGGAAAATGGTGGTCTGTTTACATTAGCCACTGGAAGATTTCCTGATTATGTCAATATCTTTAGTGACAAAATAGAAATCAATGCACCTATAGTTTCATTAAACGGAACTTTGTTATATGATACAGCAACTAATCATATAATAGAAAAGTGGTATATGAATACTGAAGAGTGTACAAAACTTTTAGAGTACATGGTGGAACATTTTAATGGTATAGAAGACATATGGGTGAATGGCATAAATGAAGATGGTGTATTTGCAAGTACAGGCTACAAGCCTTCCATACATAATCCGGGGGATGGAAGTATACAGGAAACATTAAATATTTTTCCAAATCAGATGCTAAAAATGGTTACAGTTCAATCAGAAGAAGATACCAAAATGATTCAAAAGGACTTAAAAGAAAAATTTGGAGATTTGTTCAGATTTGATACAAGTTGGAAAAACGGATTGGAAATACAAAGTATAAATAGCGGTAAGGGAATTGCCGTAAAATATATGAAGGAACATTTAAACACACATATTCATACAACTATAGGTGTAGGAGATTATGAAAATGATTTCTCATTGCTTGAAAGTTCTGATATTGGTTATGCTGTAGCAAATGCTTTGGATAGTGTAAAAGAAAAAGCAGACCGTATAACAGCATCAAACAGACAGGATGCATTGTATGAAATTATAAAGGATATAGAGAAGGAAACAAAATGAGCAAAGCTCATTTTATAGAATGTTTCTGACACTTGCCGCTGACCGAAGGGAGGGGGCGTTTCATATTACACAAGGAGGGAACAAAATGAACAAAAAGATTGTAAGAACAGTAGTAGTGGTTGTTATTGCAGTATTGGTGATTGCAGCAGTAGTGTTACACGAAAAAAACAAAAATACTCAAAACAACAATGAAACAACAACAGTTACACAGACAACAGCAGATGCAAATGGAAAAACAGATGAACAGGCAAATGATACAAAAGAATATGCAACACTGGAAGACATTACAGAAACAACAGGAGATAGCGAGACGAACTATTTTGACAATGTAACTATATATGAAGGTGAAGGCACTACAAAGAAAGCAAGTAGTAGCAAAAATAATAAAAAGAAAAATAAGGAAACTGAATCAGAGGCATACGAAGGACAAAATGACGGATGGTCACCGGTAGTATCACCGGAAGATTTAGGACAATAAGCGGAGACTAAATTAATATGGATGACAAAACAATTGTAAAAACTGCAGTGAAAGTTTCAACAGTCAGTATTATCTTAAACATAATACTTAGTCTGTTGAAACTTGTGGCAGGTATATTTGGAAAATCAATGGCAATGTTATCAGATGCAGTACACTCCCTATCAGATGTGTTTGGCTCCATCATAGTTATCATTGGCGTGAAAATTTCCAAGAAAAAAGAAGACAATGATCATCAGTACGGTCATGACAGGATGGAATGTCTGGCAAGCCTTGCACTGGGGGCTATTTTATTTTTAACAGGTGCTTTACTTATATATGAAGGCATAAAAAAAATAGTCAGTGGAACTTCCATTAGTACACCGGGACAGATTGCTCTTATTGCAGCCATTGTTTCTATAGTTGTAAAAGAGGGAATGTATTGGTATACGAAAATCAATGCAAACAGAATAAATTCAGATGCTTTAAAGGCAGAGGCGTGGCATCACAGATCAGATGCATTATCGTCTATTGGCAGTTTGATTGGTGTTGCAGGAGCAATGCTTGGACTTAAAATATTGGACCCTGTAATGGGATGTGTTATTGGTGTTGTTATCATCAAAGTTTCATATGACATTGCAAAGGAATCAGTTGATAAAATGGTTGACAAGGCATGTGATGATGACACAGTTGGTGCGTTAAAAAAAGAAGTTGAAAAAGTGTCTGGCGTGAAAGAACTGGACATGATAAAGACCAGAATGTTTGGAACAAAGATTTACGTTGAAATAGAAATAAGTGTAGATGGCAACATGATATTAAAAGATGCCCATGACATTGCTGAGCAGGTACATGACAATATTGAAAAAAATTTTGAAAACGTAAAACATTGTACTGTACACGTAAATCCATATGGATATAAACACAAACGAAAACAATAAAAGTATCAAAAAGGTGATTATTTCAACAAAAAAGTGCAAAATTTTAAAATAGTCGGTTTACACCGGCTATTTTTTGTGTATAATATATGTTGGACCGACAGATACTTAAAATGAAACGAAAGTTTCGATTTTAGAAAGGATACTGTATTGAAACAACAAGATTTTAATTTAAAGATTGAAGAACTAGTTGGAATTGGTCAAAAAAATGATGGTCAGTTAACTACAAATGAGATTAAGGAATTTTTCAAAGAGGATAGTCTTACTGCAAAGCAGGAAACCACTTTATTCTCAAAAATTCAGGAACATAGTATAGCCATTGTATTATCTGACAAAATTGAGGATTCTAATAGTACAGAGACAATTGAAGAAGAACATGAACCAAATGAGGCAGAGCTTAATGAAGAAGGCGTAGAGATGGTGGAGATTAATGTTGATTTAATCACTGACGTCGCAGAGCCTACAGACGAAGATATTGCTTCAGTAGCCGAAGACGAAGAGGATTTGCTGGATGTCGCAGACGAGAATTTTGATGATGATAAGGAAGAAACAGCAGAATTAGATGCTATTGATTTGCTCGAGGGTGTGGGAACAGAAGATCCTGTAAGAATGTATTTGAAAGAAATCGGTACAGTAGCTTTGTTGACAGCAGAGGAAGAGTTAGAGTTAGCCAGAAGAAAAACTGAAGGCGACCCTATTGCAAAGGAAAAGTTGATAGAAGCCAATTTACGTTTGGTAGTAAGTATCGCAAAAAGATATACCGGACGTGGTATGAGTTTTCTTGACTTGGTGCAGGAAGGAAATCTAGGTCTTATTAAGGGCGTAGAGAAGTTTGACTACACAAAAGGTTATAAGTTAAGTACATATGCTACATGGTGGATTAGACAGTCGGTTACAAGAGCACTGGCAGATCATGCCAGAACAATCCGTGTACCTGTTCATATGGTTGAAACTATTAACAGAATGTCAAAGATGCAAAGAAAGCTTACACTTGAGTTAGGCTACGAACCATCAACAAAAGAATTGGCAGATGCACTTGACATGACAGAAGAAAAAGTGCTTGAGATTATGCAGATTGCAAGAGAGCCGGCATCATTGGAGACACCAATTGGTGAAGAAGATGATTCTAACCTTGGCGATTTTGTAGCCGACAATAATACAGTTACTCCGGAAGCAAATATTGAATCAGTTATGCTTCGTGAACATATAGATGTATTATTGAAAGACTTAAAAGACAGAGAAAGAGAAGTAATCATTCTCAGATTTGGTTTAAGAGACGGTCATCCAAGAACACTTGAAGAAGTAGGAAAAATCTTCAATGTTACAAGAGAGCGTATCAGACAGATTGAAGCAAAAGCTTTAAGAAAATTAAGAAATCCGGTAAGAAGTAAGAAAATAAAAGACTTCTTGGCTAATTAAATAACAACAAGGGCGTGTTTTTTTAGACATGTCCTTTTGTTTTGTAAGTGAAATGTTTATAATGTTAAGAAATAGGTTAGTTTTACAGGTGAGGAACAACACAAACATTAAAAAAATAAAAAAAGTGATACTCAAACTTAATAATGCTTGATTTTTTATATAAAATAGTTTATAAAATTAAGTAGATTATAAAAAGGTACAAAGGCGTACAGGACAAACCGGTAGTTTTACCGGTTGGCATGCCATTGTGCCTTTTCGTTTTATTAAATTTAAAATGAATTATATTTTTTATTTAATAAAAATATGATAAAGTTAATTAAATCAATTATTGATTAATTATAAAGGAGGAAAATCATGGATCAGAATGTACTATTTAAAGAAGCAGAAGAAAATGGATTGTATGATTCACGCTTTGAACACGACAACTGTGGTATTGGAGCAGTTGTAAACATTAAAGGAAAGAAAAGTCATGCAACTGTTGAAAATGCATTGAAAATTGTTGAAAACCTTGAGCATCGTGCAGGTAAAGATGCAGAAGGAAAAACCGGTGACGGCGTAGGAATCATGCTTCAGATTTCACACAAGTTCTTTAAAAAAGTTACCAAACAGTTAGGTATTGAGATTGGTGATGAAAGAGAATATGGTGTGGGTATGTTTTTTATGTCACAGGACGATTTGAAACGTCATCGTGAAATGAAGATGCTTGAAATCATTACAGAAAAAGAAGGCTTAGAGTTTTTAGGTTGGAGAGAAGTACCTGTTCATCCTGAAGTACTTGGTTCTAAAGCATTGGAATGTATGCCAAAAATTATGCAGTGCTTTATTAAAAAGCCTGAAGATGTAGAAAAAGGACTTCCTTTTGACAGAAAACTTTACATCGTAAGACGTGTATTTTCACACAGTAATGCAGGAACTTACACAGTATCAATGTCCAGCAGAACAATCGTATATAAAGGTATGTTTTTGGTAAATCAGTTAGGTCCTTTCTTTGCAGATTTAATGGACAAAAATTATGAATCAGCAATAGCATTAGTACATTCAAGATTCTCAACAAATACACAGCCAAGTTGGAGAAGAGCTCATCCAAACAGATTTATTGTACATAATGGTGAAATTAATACAATAAGAGGAAACGCAGACAATATGCTTGCAAGAGAAGAGTCAATGAGTAGTGAATATATGCAGAATTCTCTTCAGAAAGTTATGCCTGTTGTAGATACAAACGGTTCAGACTCAGCTATGCTTGACAACACACTGGAATTTTTGGTAATGAACGGTGTTGAGCTTCCATTGGCAGTTATGATGTGTATTCCTGAACCTTGGGAAAAGAATAACACAATGAGCCAGTCAAAGAGAGACTTCTATCAGTATTATGCAACAATGATGGAACCTTGGGACGGACCTGCATCAATCCTTTTCTCAGACGGTGATTATATGGGTGCCATTCTTGACAGAAACGGACTTAGACCATCAAGATATTATATTACAAATGATGACCAGTTAATTTTGTCATCAGAAGTAGGTGTTCTTGATATTCCGGCAGAAAACATTGTAGCAAAAGAACGTTTACGTCCGGGACGTATGTTATTAGTTGATACTGTTAATGGAAAATTAATTGACGATGACGAATTAAAAGAAAGCTATGCAGCAAGAAAACCTTACGGTGAATGGTTAAACAATAATTTGGTTTATTTAAAAGACATAAATATTCCAAATATAAAAATTGAAACATATACAAAAGAAGAACGCCAGAGACTGCAGAAAAACTTTGGATATACTTTCGAAGATTTAAAGAGAATTATTCCAATGGCAAATAACGGAATAGAAGCAACAAAGGCAATGGGTAAAGATACACCACTGGCAGTATTAAGTGAACGTACACATCCATTATTCAACTATTTTAAGCAGTTGTTTGCACAGGTTACAAACCCACCTATTGATGCCATAAGAGAGGAAATCGTTACTTCAACATCAGTATATATAGGTAAAGACGGAAATATTTTGGAAGAACAGCCTGAAAACTGTAAGGTATTAAAAATAAAACATCCTATTCTTACAAATACGGACATTTTGAAACTTAAAAATATCAATAAGCCGGGCTTTAAATCAGCAGTTGTTCCTATTGTATATTACAAAGGTATCAATATTGAAAAGGCTATTGAGCAGGTATTTGTGGATGTAGATAAGGCATATAAAGATGGAGCAAACATTATTATTCTTTCAGACAGAGGAGTAGATGAGTACCATGTACAGATTCCATCATTACTTGCAGTGTCAGCAGTTCATCAGTATCTGGTAAAAACTAAAAAGAGAACAACATTATCACTTATATTGGAAAGTGGTGAACCAAGAGAAGTACATCATTTTGCAACATTACTTGGATATGGTGCCAGTGCAATTAACCCATATCTTGCTCATGAAACAATCAAGCAGATGGTTGAGGAAGATATGATTCAAAAAGACCCATACGCAGCAATTGATGATTATAATAATGCTATTTTAGGTGGTATCGTAAAAATCGCATCAAAGATGGGTATTTCAACAATTCAGTCATATCAGGGCTCACAGATATTTGAAGCAATTGGTATCAGTAAAGAAGTTATAGATAAATATTTCACAGGTACAGTTAGTCGTGTGGAAGGTATTACAATGAAAGATATTGAGGATGGAGTAGAGGAACTTCATTCTAAGGCATTTGATCCATTGGGACTTGATATTGATTTGACTTTGGAAAGTAATGGTGAACACAAACTTAGAAGTGGCAAGGAAGAACACAAGTACAATCCTGCAACTATTCATACATTGCAGCAGGCAACATGGACAAATAACTATCAGATGTTTAAACAGTATACTCATATGATAGATGAAGAAATGGCACCATTCCATTTACGTGGACTTATGGATTTTGATTATCCTGAAAATGGTGGAATCTCTATTGATGAAGTAGAAAGTGCTGAATCAATTATGAAGAGATTTAAAACAGGGGCTATGTCATATGGCTCAATTTCTCAGGAAGCACATGAGACAATGGCAATTGCCATGAATATGATTGGAGGCCGTTCAAACTCAGGTGAAGGTGGAGAAACAATTGAACGTCTTACAATAGGAGAAGATGGACTTAACAAATGTTCAAAAATTAAGCAGGTTGCATCAGGACGTTTTGGTGTTACATCAAGATATCTTGTAAGTGCAGAAGAAATACAGATTAAGATGGCACAGGGTGCAAAACCTGGTGAAGGTGGACATTTACCAGGTAAAAAAGTTTATCCTTGGATTGCAAAAACAAGATACTCAACACCGGGTGTAAGTCTTATTTCACCACCACCACATCATGATATTTACTCAATTGAAGATTTGGCACAACTTATTTACGATTTAAAAAACTCAAACAGAGATGCCAGAATTTCAGTTAAGCTGGTATCAGAAGCAGGTGTTGGTACAGTAGCAGCAGGTGTTGCAAAGGCAGGAGCACAGGTTATTTTAGTATCAGGTTTCGATGGTGGTACAGGTGCAGCTCCTGAAAATTCAATTTACAATGCAGGACTTCCTTGGGAATTAGGACTTGCAGAAGCACATCAGACATTGATTGCCAACGGACTTAGAAACAAAGTGGTTGTAGAGACTGACGGTAAGTTGATGAGTGGTAGAGACGTAGCCATTGCAGCTATGCTTGGTGCAGAAGAATACGGATTTGCAACAGCACCACTTGTAACTATGGGTTGTGTAATGATGAGAGTTTGTAATTTAGATACATGTCCTGTAGGTGTTGCCACACAGAACCCTGAACTTCGTAAGAGATTTAAGGGCAAGCCTGAATATGTAGTAAACTTTATGAGATTTATTGCAGAAGAACTTCGTGAATACATGGCAAAACTTGGTGTTAGAACTTTAGATGAACTGATTGGCAGAGCTGATTTATTGAAAGTAAAAGAAGGTGTAGACCTTAAGAAAGCGTCAGAAGTTGATTTAGGCAAAATCCTTAGCACAGACTTTGCAAAGGAAAGAGTTGATTATACACATAAAAATGTATATGATTTTGAACTTGAAAAGACAAAAGACATGACAGTTCTTTTACCAAAGATGAAGAAAGCCTTAGATGAAAAGAAAGCAGCATCAGTTGAAGTTAATGTAACTAACATTGACAGATCATTAGGAACAATATTTGGTTCTGAAATTACAAAGAGATATAATGACACATTAGATGATGATATGTACACTGTAAAATGCTATGGTGCAGGTGGTCAGAGTTTTGGAGCATTTATTCCAAATGGTATGACAATGGAACTTACAGGTGACAGCAATGACTATTTAGGAAAAGGTCTGTCAGGTGGAAAGATTATTGTAAAACCACCAAAGGAATCCACATTTAAACAGGATGAAAATATTATTATCGGTAACGTTGCTTTTTATGGTGCAACAAGTGGTAAAGCATATATCAATGGTGTTGCAGGTGAAAGATTCTGTGTAAGAAACTCAGGTGCAACTACTGTAGTTGAAGGTGTTGGAGATCATGGTTGTGAATACATGACAGGCGGTCGTGTGGTAGTTATTGGTAAGGTTGGTAAAAACTTTGCAGCAGGTATGAGCGGTGGTGTAGCTTATGTTCTTGATGAAAATAACGACCTTTATAGAAAGACTAATAAATCCTTAGTTTCAACTGAAGAGTTGTCAAACAAGTATGATGTATTAGAACTTAAAGGCATGATTGAAGACCATGTAAGATATACAAATTCTGTTAAGGGTAAAGAAATATTAGAAAACTTTGAGCAATATCTTCCTAAGTTTAAGAAAATTATTCCTTATGACTACAAGAAGATGCTTGAAACAATAGCAAAAATGGAAGAAAAAGGATTGGACCCTGAACAGGCACAGATAGAAGCGTTTTACGCAGCAACAAGATAGGAGGATAATATAATGGGAAAACCAACAGGATTTTTAGATTATGAAAGAGAAGAAGCAAAGGCAACTTCTCCAAAAGAAAGAATTAAAAACTTTAATGAATTCCATGAACCTCTATCAGTGGACAAGCAAAAATGTCAGGCTGCAAGATGCATGGATTGTGGAGTTCCATTTTGCCAAAATGGTCAGGTTATTGCCGGAATGGTGTCAGGTTGTCCATTAAATAACTTAGTTCCGGAGTGGAATGATTTGTTGTATATGGGAAATATGGAACAGGCATATAACAGACTCCATAAAACAAACAATTTCCCTGAGTTTACATCAAGAGTATGTCCTGCTCTTTGCGAGAAGGCGTGTACTTGTGGACTTAATGGAGATGCAGTTTCAGTAAGAGCCAATGAGCATTTGATTATTGAAAATGCATATGAAAAAGGATATACAAAGGCAAAGGCTCCTGCTGTAAGAACAGGAAAAACAGTGGCTGTTATTGGTTCAGGACCATCAGGACTTGCCGTTGCAGACCAGTTAAATAAGAGAGGTCATCAGGTTACAGTATATGAGCGTGATGACAGAGTTGGTGGACTTTTGATGTATGGTATTCCAAATATGAAATTGGAAAAACATATTATTGATAGAAAAGTTAATATTATGAAAGAAGAAGGTGTTGAGTTTATTACAGACACAAATGTTGGAAAAGACATAAAGGCAGCAGACATACTTAAAAAATATGACAGAGTTGTACTTGCCTGTGGTTCAAGAAATGCAAGAGATATTAAAGCACCGGGAAGAGATGCTAAAGGTATTTACTTTGCAGTGGATTTCTTAACATCTACTACAAAGAGCCTTCTTGACAATGATGGAAAATTGAAAGATGGAACATTTATTTCTGCAAAGGGAAAAGATGTTGTAGTAATCGGTGGTGGTGACACAGGAAATGACTGTGTAGGAACAAGTATCCGTCATGGTGCGAAAAGTGTATTGCAGCTTGAGATGATGCCAAAGGCACCGGATGAAAGATTGGAAAGTAATCCATGGCCTGAATGGCCACGTATCTGTAAAACAGATTACGGTCAGGAAGAAGCAATTGCTGTATTTGGACATGACCCAAGAGTATATCAGACTACTGTTAAGGAGTTTATAAAAGACAAAGATGGCAACTTAACTAAATTAGTTTTGGTAAAACTTGAAGCAAAGAAGGATCCAAAAACAGGAAGACTGAATATGGTTGAAATTAAAGGTTCAGAATATGAAGTTGATTGTCAACTTGTATTGATTGCAGCAGGATTCCTTGGAAGTGAAGATTATGTAACAAAGGCATTTAAGGTTGAAACTGACGGTAGAACAAACATTAAAACAGAACCATCAAAGCATGCCACAAGTACTGAAAATGTATTTGCTGCCGGAGATGTTCATAGAGGACAGTCTTTGGTTGTGTGGGCAATCAGAGAAGGAAGAGACTGCGCAAGAGAAGTAGATCAGTCGTTGATGGGTTACAGCAATCTGTAATAAAAATGGAAGTGTAGTTGAAAAACGGAATTGACATAATATTAAAAAAGTCCTGTATACCCAAAGCATGGTATACAGGACTTTTTTTATCTGTCAGCTTCCATATTTTTTGGAAGAATCAGATTTAGTACAATTGCCATAATAAATACAACGGCAACACAGTTTTCTGCAAAGACAGTTCTAATAATCTGTGGAAAGATGGCAAAAATCTCAGGAACCTGTGTAAAACCAAGCCCAACACTAAGAGATAAAGCCACAATAGTGATATTTCGCTGAGAATATCCACATTTGCCAAGCATCTGCATACCACTGATTACTATATTACCGAACATCATAATGGTACATCCACCAAGAACTGCATCAGGCAGTGTTGCAAGGATGGCACCAAGCACAGGGAAAAATCCGGCTAAAATCATGATAATTGCTCCTGCTGCAATTGCAAAACGATTGACAACTTTTGTCATGGCAACAAGACCAACATTTTGGCTAAATGACGTAATTGGAAGACATCCAAACAGTGATGAAATAGAACTTACAAAACCATCGCAGGCAATAGAGCCAGAAGTCTCCTTAGTTGATGCATTTCTATCTAAAGCTGACGATGCAAGGGCACTTGTGTCACCAATAGTTTCCGTTGCAGAAACAAGGAAAATAAGAGTAACAGAAATAATTGCATTCCAGTTAAAATCCATTTTGAAAGGCATAAAATGTGGAAGAGCAATAATTGAACTTTCCTTTATAGCTGTAAAATCAACCATGCCCATACATGTAGCAACAATATAACCTACAATCAGTCCAAACAAAACCGATAATTGTTTCCAAAATCCTTTTGCGAAAATATTAAATAAAATACATGCAAGTAATGTGATACAACCTAAAATCCAATGCTGTGATGCACCGAAAGTTTCACTGCCACTGCCACCACCAAATGATGATGCACCAACGGAAAGCAATGAAAAACCAATAGCAGTAACAACACTGGCTGCAACTACAGGTGTAATAATTTTAATCCAATATTTTGCAAAAAGTCCCAAAAGACCTTCGATGATACCACCTATCAACACAGCACCCATAATGGTACCATATCCGTACTTTGGACCGATATAACAAAATACAGATACAAAAGTAAAACTAATGCCCATAACAATAGGAAGTCCTGAACCAACTTTCCAAACTGGGAAAAGCTGAATCAAGGTACCAATACCTGCAATAATCATGGCGCATTGGATGAGCATGGCTGTCTGTGAAGATTTAAGACCACAGGCACCTGCTACAATTGAAATTGGCGCAATGTTTGCTACAAACATTGCAAGAATGTGCTGCAATCCAAAAGGAATAGCAGTCTTAACAGGAATCTTTCCGTCAAGGTGATAAAGATTCTCTGTGTTTCCAGATTGTTTTGTTTTGTTCATAATAAATTTTTCTCCTGTGTTTATATAAAATTATAGTTTGTAATATTTCATTTATATTAGAAATCAAAGATGTTTTCGTATTATTGGGTGCGAAAAACTACTGCTTGCGAAATTCAATAGTTCCATTTGCAGAATCCATGCTGTCTACAATGGCCAAAGATTCAAGTCTGTATCCAAGATTTCTAATCATACGACCACCTGCCTGGAATCCTTTTTCAATGGCAATACCAATACCTTCGACAGTACCACCGGCTTCACTGACAATAGAAATAAGTCCCTGCAATGCACAACCATTTGCAAGAAAATCGTCAATAATAAGTACATGGTCATTGTCATTTAAAAATTTCTTTGAAACAATAACCTGATTCTTACACTTGTGTGTAAATGATTCAACTTCGGCAACATACATATCGCCATCAATATTAATACTTTTTGACTTTTTAGCAAAAACTACAGGAACATCAAAATATCTGGCAACGATACATGCAATGCCAATACCAGAAGATTCAATAGTTACAATTTTGTTTATGTTGGCATCGGCAAAACGCTTTTTAAATTCTTCACCCATCTGTTCAAAAAGTTGTATATCCATCTGATGATTTAAAAAACTATCTACCTTTAGAACATTTCCTTCTTTTACTATGCCGTCTTTAACAATTCTTTCTTCTAAAAAGTTCATAAAAATCCTCCCAAATCTAATCTATAAGTATAAAATCCTCTGATTAGAGTACCAAAATTAAATCAAGATTACAATAGGATAATTCAGTGAAAAATTAAAAAAATTGCACTAACTATAGAAGAAAATTTAAAAGATTACATACAAATACAGATGAACATTTTCATATTAAAAATATATTGACAGATTTTTCATAAAACCATCTAAAACATAATAAATATAATAAGGAATAAGTAAGAAAAATGTGGTATAATATAGCAGGTTAAGATTAAAAATAGGAGATTAAATAGATGAAAGTATTAATGTTTAACGGAAGTCCAAAGGCAAAGGGCTGTACATATACAGCTTTGGATGAAATGGCAAAAGTTTTGAATGAAGAAGGAATTGAAACAGAGATTATGCATATAGGAGCACATCCCCAGGGCAGTTGTATGGGCTGTGGTGGATGTAGCAAAAACGGTGAATGTGTATACGGTGGTGAGGTAGTAGAGGCTGCAGGCAAATTAAAAGATGCAGATGCAGTTGTATTTGGAAGTCCTGTTCACTATGCATCAGTTAGTGGAAATATGATGGGATTTTTGCATCGTCTGTCATGGAGTGCAGGAAAATATTTAAAATACAAACCGGCAGCAATGGTAGTTAGCGCAAGAAGAGCAGGTACAACATCAGCTCTTGATGAAATTGCAAAGATACCTGAGTTTTTCCATATGCCACTGATTAACGGCAATTACTGGCCAATGGTACATGGTTCAACACCTGAAGACGTAAAAAAAGACGAAGAAGGACTTCAGATTGTACGAAATATTGCAAGAAACATGGCATGGATATTAAAATGTATTGAGGCTGGAAAAGAAAAGGGAATAGTTCATCCTGAACCTGAAACACCGGTTAAAACAAACTTTATCAGATAATTGTAATGTTTACAAAATTATAACAATTCATTAATTGCATATGTAATTATATACGTTTATACTAGTGCGTGTGGTTATAAAACGAAATGAGAGGACATAATATGGAAGAAAATAAAATGACTCCTGACAATCAGGAGAAAGTGAAAAATGAAAATACAACGGGGGATGTAGTTGTAAACAAAGATGTATCAACAGATGAACAAAGTAGTGAATCTACAGAAGATGCAAAGAAAACAAATGAAAATATACAGTTAGAAGAACAAGATTCTTCAAAGGGAAAAAAAGCTGTAAAAAAGAGGAAAAAAGGAGATGAAGAATTCAGTCTGAAAAGAGAAATTTTTAGTTGGATTAAAATTTTCATTATTGCAGTAATTATTGCGTTTGTTGTAAACAATTGTATTATTATGAATGCAAATGTTCCATCAGGTTCAATGAAGAATACTATTCTGGAAAAAGACAGAATGATAGGTTTAAGAACAGCATATTGGCTTTCAGATCCAAAGCGTGGTGATATTGTTATTTTTGAAAATCCTGATTACTACGAAAAAGGAAGTCTTGCTTCTGATAAATATTTTGTAAAAAGAGTAATTGGTCTTCCTGGAGACAAGGTAGTTATCAGAGATGCAAAAATCTATATTAATGATTCAAAAACACCACTTGAGGAACCATATCTTCCTGAAGAGTGGACTGAAATGAATGGTAGTACAGAAGAGTTGGAGTACAATGTACCAGAAGGATGCTATTTTGTAATGGGCGACAACAGAAACAGCTCAAATGATGCAAGATATTGGATTAATACATACGTAAAACGTGACAAGATTATTGCAAAGGCAGAATTTAAATATTGGTCAAAAGGTTCTATAGACATTGAGACTTTTGACAAGGTAACTTATTCTGTGGACAAAAAGTAAATATATTAATAAAAAAAATGTGCCTACTCACATTTGTGAGCAGGCATATTTTTTTCGTAGGTAAGAGATGTTTCGGTAACTTTGAACCCTATTTTTTTATAGAGATTGTATGCAGGCACATTTTCTTTTACAACATGAAGAATTATATGATTATTTGTGTCAAAGAGTTTAGAAAGTACATTGTATAAAAAAACACAGCCAAGGTGTCTGCCACGATAATCTTCGTTAATATAAACATCAGATATACAGTAGTTTAGAGTTCTGTTAATATTATGTCCGATTACACTTATGAAACATTGTCCAACTTCCTTCTCGTCCAATATCAATTTGAAACAGTCATCATCTTCCATGTAAGAAACCGAAAAATCTTCATTTGTAATGAAATCATTTGATAGAGAACTTTGGATTAAAGATTCTGTTAATGCAAAGTCCTCAGCATTTAATCGCATTAATAATTCAGTGGAAGCAAATTCAAAATCAAAAGAATTTAAAAAAGCTATACAGGGTTTGTTGTCAGGTGAAACAGAAGCAGAAACCAAAGCAGGTTTCTGAGTGGTGTAAAAATTTTTAAATAATTGAGTACCAATACCTAAACGTCTGTAATCAGGATGAACAAAAATACAAAATTCAAAATTTAATTTATCAAATACATAAATAGACAAAAATCCCACAATCTGATTTCCTTTTTTTGCGTAATAGATTTTAGGAATGTTGGGGCAAATAGATTCCTCGTCAAAAAAGCAGATATATCTTTTCACGTTTCCCATACATTTGTCTGCAAACTTTCTTAATTTATTTTCAAAATCTAATGATATTTCCGATGTATTTAAGTAAGCAAAATTTTTCATAATATTCCTCCTTGGAAAAAATTAAAATTTTGTTCTAAGCAAAATGTAGGTCGATTATATCAAACATCATAGAAAAATAACAGTATGTGTGCTATATTAAGGGATGAAAATTTTTATAAGATTGATGGAGGAAAATATGTTAAAGATTGGTTCCCATGTAAAAATGAGTGGTAAGGAAATGCTTCTTGGCTCAGCAAAGGAAGCAAAATCCTATGGAGCAAATGTATTTATGGCATATACAGGTGCACCACAAAATACAATTAGAAAAGACATAAGTCAGTTAAACATAGAAAATGCGTGGAAGTATATGAAGGAGAATGAAATTTTAGAAATTATAATTCACGCACCTTATATTATAAATTTAGGAAATACCATAAAGCCTGAAACTTTTGAAATTGCAGAAACATTTCTTGATACAGAATTAAAAAGAAGTAGTGCAATGGGTAGCAAGGTGATGGTACTTCATCCGGGTGCTCACGTTGGGGCAGGTGTGGATGCAGGTATAAATCAGATTATAAAAGGAATCAATGATGTTTTGACAAACGATACCGATGTATGTATAGCCCTTGAAACAATGGCAGGAAAAGGTAGTGAAATTGGTAGAAATTTTGAAGAATTGGCAAGGATTTATGACGGTGTAAAATACAATGACAAGTTAAGAGTATGTTTTGATACATGCCATGTTCACGACAGTGGATATGATCTGGTAAATGATTTAAGTGGTACATTTGAAAAGTTTGACAAAGTCATTGGAACAGACCAAATTGCAGTGTTCCACATCAATGACAGTAAAAATCCATGTGGGGCAGGAAAAGACAGACATGAAAACATTGGATTTGGAAATATAGGTTACGATACCTTAAGGGAAATTATTTATATGAAGGAATTTGAGAATGTACCAAAGATTCTTGAAACACCATACGTAAAAGATCCTGAAAACAGTAAAAAATCTTATCCGCCATATGGTTATGAAATTGAGATGATTAAGGATGGAAAGTTTGATTCAGATTTACAAAATAAAATATTGTTGGGCGCAAAATCTTAAAAAATATTAAATATTAGGAAATAGTAAAAATAACAAACTTTATAATAGTAAACCAAAAATAAAAAAGAGGAACCAAAATGGATAATTTTATATACAGTTTAAATGCTACAGTGCCAGTTTTTGTGGTTATTGTGGCAGGATACACATTAAAAAAAATAGGTTGGATTAATGAAGGATTTATAAAGGCAGCAAACAAATTAACATTTTCATTAACCTTACCATTATTGTTGATACAGGATATGATGAGCAATGATTTTATAGCTCATTTTCAGTTAAAGTATGTGTTGTTTTGCTTTTTAGTTACACTGTTATGCTGCGTTGGAACAACAGTAGTGGCAATGCTTATTATGAAAGATAAAAACATTTTGGCAGAGTTTGTGCAGGCATCGTATAGAAGCAGTGCAGCTGTGCTTGGAGCAGCGTTTATTTTAAATATTTATGGAAACACAGGAATGCTTCCACTTATGATTATAGGTGCCGTACCATTTTACAATGTTTATGCAGTTATTATACTTACCGTATTTTGTCCTGAAAAGGGAGCAACGCAGGAAAAGACGCTGGCAAAAACATTAAAGGGAATTGCTACAAATCCAATTATTATAGGTATAGTAGTAGGGGTGATTCTGTCAGCATTAAAAGTAGATTTCCCAATTATGATTGATAACACAATCAACAACTTTGCAAAAATCACAACACCACTTGCATTGCTGGCTATTGGTGGAAGTTTTGAAATAGGAAAAGCACTGAAAAAAATAAAACCGGCTGTAATTGCCACAACACTAAAGCTGATAGGCTGGCCGATTATATTTTTGCCATTGGCTGTTATGCTGGGATTTAGAAACAGTGAATTACTTGCCATTGTAATAATGCTTGGCTCACCAACCACACCAAGCTGTTATGTTATGGCAAAAAGCATGAAATCAGAGGGAACACTTACAAGTAGCGTAATTGTGCTGACTACAATGTTTTCAGCATTTTCCATAACAGCAATTATATTTGTTTTAAGAACAATGGGATATTTATAAAATTTTAGTATATTATTCCACACAGATATAGTGTAAGTGGAATTGTAATCAGTGACAGTGCAGTTGTAATAAATATTGTTTTCGAAACAAATTTTGTATCAGCACCATATTCTGATGAAATCATTAATGCCGTGTTTGCAGCAGGCATTAAAAATTCAATAAACATTA
Organism: uncultured Eubacterium sp.; assembly: GCA_900550135.1. Taxonomy (GTDB): domain Bacteria; phylum Bacillota; class Clostridia; order Lachnospirales; family Lachnospiraceae; genus Eubacterium_G. Next base: position 16,230 of record URQO01000006.1, on the reverse strand, counting down.
CATTGAACAACAGTCCTGTTCCAAGGAAAAATCTGAAAACAGGATAAAGTATAATTGGTAAAAGAATTTGTTTTATAATTGTAAAAACGTATATACGCCACTCATCAAATACATCTGCAAGTTTTATTGATGCAAGTGTGGCACCAACTAAAATCATGGCAAGAGGTGAGGTAAGACCACCTACAGTGTCAATTACACTTTCGATTGTGGCTGGAAAATGAATATCTAACAAATATATAAATATTGCCAAAACAGAGCTTATTATGGCAGGTGAAATAAGTGATTTAAGTTTAAGAGTTGCCCTTTTAGTATCACCATAGCCAATAATAATTACACCATAGGAAAATGCACTAATATTAAAGAAAATGTTTAATATAGCAGCATAAAATACTGCAGTGTCACCACCTGCACCACATGCTGCCTGTAGTATTGGAAAACCCATAAATCCTACATTGGAAAAAATCATCATAAACATGTATGCACCTTGTCTTGAACCGATAATGTGCATGGTTTTCATCATGATTTTTACTACTATAAATGCAATAACAGGCATAATCAGATAGAAAATAATGGAAGAACCAAAAAGTAGGGCAAATTCAGAACTTTCAGGTCTTTGTTTCATTGATAAAACTGAATCAATTGTCATAAAAGGCAATGTTATATTTAAAACAAACTTATTCAATATTTTTGTGGAATATTCGTCTAAGGCTTTTGATTTATAAGCTATAAAACCAAGACAAATAATAATGAAAAGTTGAATAAGCTGGTTGATAAGTACGGTCATATTAATCATTTTTGGAATCTCCTTAATTTTAATGGGCGAAAGCCCGAACGCTATTTTAAGACTACAACGCTGATGTGTCAATAGAAAGAGGATAAATATGTTTAAAAATATAAAAGGAATAATTTTTGATTTAGATGGAACAATTTTGGACAGTTTCTGGGTGTGGGATACTGTTGATTTAAAGTTTTTAGGCCACAGAGGATTTGATGTGCCGGATGATTATGTAGATGCAATATCTCCTATGGGAGCCATGAAAGCAGCAGTGTACACTATTGAGAGATTTGGACTGCACAACGAAAAGCCTGAAGATTTGGTAAGAGAATGGTTTGCAATGGCAAAAAAAGAATATCACAGCAGAGTAAAGTGTAAACCATTTGCAAAAGAATTTATACATAAAATGAGAGAAACAGGAAGAAAAATGTCTATTGCTACATCATCAGACAGGGAACTTTTTATTCCAACATTGGAAAGAGAAGGGATAATCGGCTGCTTTGATTCAATTGTCACTGTGGATGAGGTAAAGCGTGGAAAAGAATATCCAGACATTTACCTTGAGGCAGCAAGAAGAATGGATATAAACAAAGAAAACTGTGTAGTATTTGAAGACATAGTTCCTGCCATTAAAGGTGCAAAAAAAGGAAACTTTAAAGTTGTGGCAGTGAAAGATGAAAAGTCAGTAAACAACTTTGAAGAGGCAAAAAAACTGGCAGACCTTTATATTAGTTCTTATGAAAATCTGTTGGAAGCTGGGCAAGTATAATTGCTACAAAAATAAGAAGGCATCCTGATAATTGTTTAACACCCATTTTTTCACCTAGAATAATCCAACCTGCAATAACAGAAAATACAGACTCAAGACTTAACAAAAGTGAAGCAACCGTTGGATTAACTCCTACCTGTCCTACAATCTGTAAAGTATAGGCAACGCCACATGAAAGTACGCCTGCATATAAAATTGGAATCCAAACAGTAATATCTGAAAGTCCCTGTGCCCAAACACCGATATTTGAAAAAGATCCTTTCATATCAGATGTAAACATAGGAATCATAGTAATAACACCACATACAAAAAATTGAATACAGGACATTCTTATCCCGTCAACTTTTGGAGAAAAATAATCTATAATGATAATATGAAAAGAGAAAAATAATGCACAAAGAAGCAGTAATAAATCTGCAATGTTAAAAGAGGTAGAACCATTAAAACATAAAAGATAGAGCCCACACAATGTTAAAACAACGCCAATCCAAATATTAAGTCCACATTTTTTCTTCATAAAAATCCCCAAAATAGGAACTAGTAAAATATAACAGGCTGTTAGAAATCCTGCTTTTCCGGCAGAAGCTCCAAGATACAAACCAAGCTGTTGAACATTACTGCCAAGACAAAGGGCAATACCGCAGGATACCCCACCAATTAATAACAGTTTTCTTTCTTTAGCAGTAGTTGGTTTATTCTTTGAAAATCCCATTTTATCAAGGATAAAAATAACAGGAATAAGAACTGCTGCCCCAATAATGGAACGGATACAGTTAAATGTGTAAGGTCCGCATGCATTACCACCAACACTTTGGGCAACAAATGCAGTACCCCAAATCAATGCTGCAAGAACAAGTGTAAAAGAATGGCGGATTTTTGTTGAATTCATAAGTTTCTCCTTAATTGTAAAATCATTGTATATGTTGTGTGAAAATTAATCGTCTTTTAATGGCAACTAAATAACGTTGCCTGTTAAGCAGTTTTTTTGCATATAAAATCACAATTCCACACAGTAGTATATATAAATAAGAAGAAAAAGGCAAATATTGGAATGAGTAAAGTTAAAAAAAATCAGTTGTGTGGTATAATAAAAAGTGGAATTAAAAGAAAAATAGAAAAGAGGAAATATATGAAATTAATTTCGTGGAATGTAAATGGAATAAGAGCCTGTGTTACAAAAGGATTTATGGATTTTTTTAATGAAATAGATGCAGACATTTTTTGCATACAGGAATCAAAAATGCAGGAAGGACAGTTGGTATTAGATATGCCGGGTTACCATCAGTATTGGAATTATGCTGAAAAGAAAGGATACTCAGGCACAGCTATTTTTACAAAAAAAGAACCATTGTCAGTTACATATGGACTTGGAATAGAGGAACATGACAAAGAAGGTCGTGTGATAACATTGGAGTTTGAAGATTTTTATATGGTTACATGCTACACACCAAATTCCCAAAATGAACTTAAAAGACTTGATTATAGAATGAAATGGGAAAATGATTTTAAGGTATATTTAAAGAATCTTGAAAAAACAAAACCGGTTATAATGTGTGGAGACTTAAATGTGGCACATAAGGAAATAGACTTAAAGAATCCTAAAACAAATAGAAAGAATGCCGGATTTACAGATGAAGAACGTGAAAAGATGACAGAGTTGCTTGAAGCCGGATTTATAGATACATTTAGATATTTTTATCCGGAGGATGAGGGAAGATATAGCTGGTGGTCTTATAGATTCAAGGCAAGAGAGAAGAACGCAGGCTGGCGTATAGACTACTTTTTAGTGTCAGAATCATTAAAGGACAAGCTGGAAGGTGCAGACATTCACAAGGATGTAATGGGATCAGATCACTGTCCAATAGAGTTGGATATCGTTGACTTAAATTAATGTAGTAATAATTAAGGGAGGAACAAAAATGAGCGAAAAATATGCTCCACCGTTTTCAATGACAGAAAAAATAACAAATTTAATAATTGAAATAGGCGAGTTGGTTGGTTCAATTTCAACATTTGAATCGTTAAATCCTAACCCGGTTTTAAGAAGAGAAAGTAGGATAAAAACTATACATTCATCTCTTGCAATAGAGCAAAATATGTTCCTGATTTAATGAAACAGTTGTTTGATTGGCTTAAAGAATCAGCAAATCATCCTTTGGTAAAATCATGCATATTTCACTATGAGTTTGAGTTTATTCATCCATTCCAGGACGGAAATGGAAGGATAGGAAGATTGTGGCAATCATTAATACTACAAAACTGGAAAGAAATATTTGCCTGGTTACCTGTTGAAACTTTAATTCATGAAAATCAGGAAGAGTACTATAAAATGTTGCAGATTGCAGATAATGAGGGTGAATCTACAGTGTTTGTGGAATTTATGCTTGAAATGATTCGAGATGCTCTTGTAGAAATAAGTTATGCACAGAACAACAATGATGTCGTAACAAATGTCGTAACAAATGTCGTAACAAATGAAGAAAAAATGATTTCACTTTTAAGACAAAATGGAACGTTGTCAGCAAAAGAGCTGGCATTGTCTATTGATATTACACAAAGACAGGCACAACGTATTCTTGCAAAACTTAAAGAGCAGGGAAGAATAGTAAGACATGGCGCAACTAAAAATGGTTTTTGGGAAGTAGTTGAATAATAGGTGATTAAAAATATTTAAATGCAGAGTTAAATTAAAAAAATGATGCTTTTTGAAAAAAGTTGTTGACAAACATAACTCTATATAGTAATATATGTCTTGCGTGTGACAAACACACCAAGCAATGCGCGAGTGGCTCAGTGGTGGAGCACCTCCTTGCCAAGGAGGGGGTCGCGGGTTCGATCCCCGTCTCGCGCTTTTATTATGCCCATAAATAAAGGGATTCGGACGATAAAAACCTTAAAAAGTAACCACCGAGTAATCAAAAAGTAACTCGTGAGAAACTCGGAAATACACAAAAGCAACACTACTACAAAAAATTAAAGAAAGGAAAGGCTATTAAAAGTCCCTATGTTGCTTTAGACATAAAAAAGAGGAATGTTGCATTATGCAATATTCCTCTTTTTTACTATAGATATATAATTATTATACAAACAATTCTACTGTTGATTTTTATTTCAGAATGTATTTATAATAAAATTTATATTTTTTGGGATATTTGAATTTTATTTTCTTTGATGTTCCTTTAAATGTATTTTTTCTTAATTTTACTTTTGATTTAAAAGTAACTTTTTTCAATTTTTTACATTTATAAAATGTTTGTTTTCCAATCTTCTTCACGCTTTTAGAAAAAGTAACTTTACTAATAAAGGAATTTCCTTTAAAAGCTTTATCCGAAATTGCTGTAACTTTATAACTCTTGTTTAATTCTTTTATTTTTGCAGTTTCGGGTATTTTTACCGACTGTACATATTTATCTTTTAAACCTGTAACTGTTACTGTATTTTTTCCTGTTATCTTATACTTTAAATTACCATCAGTAAAATTCGTTGGTGAAAAAGTAATCTCATAACTAAAATTTCCATATAGATTACTAAAACCAACTATTTCAGCACTAGAGTTAACTTTTAAATAGTATGTTCCCTTTGTTATAGTGGCAATGATTGTATTATCTCCTATTGTGTCTTTATCATAATATTGCTCTGCCAAACGAATGTAATCGGGATAGTCCGTCTTAGTCAACATAAATGATGTGATTCGACACTTTGTATCAAGCTCAAATCTAATAGTCCCTGTGCATGGTACGTCAAATTTGTACCATATGACAGGTTCACTTTCTGAAAGCGTTCCTTTTACGGTTTCTGATATACTTATTTTCTTTGCATTAGCTCTTGTATTTGCCATAGCTGTTGTAGATAAAGCAAACACTCCTCCTAAAATCATAGCAACTGTTAATAATAATTTGCAACATTTCATTTTTTTCATAATAGTTAACTTTCCTTTCATTATCGATTTTTACCTTGTATATTATTGGGGTAACCAATAACAGATACCTTATCATCACATTGTAAATCAGTCAGTAAAGTATTATTTGATAAATCTAATTCCACTAATAGGTTGTTTTCACAACTTAAACTTTCTAATGCTGTATTGTTTGATAAATCCAATTCTTCCAACTGATTTCCATAACAACTTATTCTTGTCAGAAATATATTATTCGATAAATCTAATTTGTCCAATTGATTACCACCACACCATAGTTCTGTTAAATATAAATTGTTTGATAAATCTAACTCTTTTAAATCATTTTCTCCACAACGCAAATCCTCTAATGCTGTATTGTGCGATACATCTAATTTAGTTAATTGATTATTATAGCAAAATAATTCATATAGATTAATATTGTTTGACAAATCTAATTCCTTAAGTTCATTCCCATCACACAGCAATATTCCAAGTTTTGTATTATTTGATAAATCCAAGTTATTCAAATTATTATTCCAACAAGTCAAGTCTACCAGTGCTCTACTATTTGAGACATCTAACTCTGTTAGTTTGTTTGAACCACAGTTTAAAAAATTTAATTGAGGGTTCTGCGAGATATTTAAATATGATAAGTTGTTATCGTTACACTGTAAATGCTCCAACAAAGCATTATGAGATGCATCTAAAGCTGTCAATTGATTGCTGTCACACTCAATTTTTGTAAGTAATGTACAATCACTTATATCAAGAGTTGTTAACCGATTTCCAAAGCAACTTAACTCTGTCATGTTAATACAGTTTTCAAGATTAAGGTTTATCAATTGATTATTACTACAACTTAAATCTTGTAATGAAGTGCTATTTGATAAATCTAAATTTGTCAAATTATTATCTTGGCACCATAACCATTCTAAATTTGTTTTGTTTGATATTGATAACTCAAGATTTGTTAATTGGTTTTGGGCAACACCCAAGAATTGCAAATTCGCTTTATTAGAAATATTTACTTCAGTTAGTTGGTTTCGTTGGCAACTTAAACTGATAAGAGATGTTAATGCTGTCAAATCTAAATTACCTGTTAAATTCTTTTCATCCCAAACTATTGAACATAATTTTCCTTCATACCAGTAGTATTCATCTTTATTATAAATATCTTCACTTACTGTTGCACCTTTGTCTCTTTGTTCCTTAATTATTTTTTTCAGGGATTCTACATCATTACTATTATCTACTTGTGATGGAATTGTTGGTTGCTCTGTATTGGGGGGTGTGGTTTCCATAGGCTTGGTTGTAGGTTGCTCTGTTGGTATTGTAGTTGGTTGTGGTGTTACTTTTTTCTTTACAGTCACTTTGCATTTATATTTTTTCTTTCCAACTTTAGCAATAATTGTAGCCATACCTGTCTTTTTACCCTTTACTTTTCCTTTCTTACTGACAGTTGCAATGTTCTTGTTGGAAGTAGTCCATTTTACTTTTTTCTTGTTATTTTTTAGTTTTAATGAAACTGTTCTTCCAATATAGATTGTTGCTTTTGTTTTGTTTAGTTTCACTTTTTTTGCTGCACTTACATTTGTAGTAGAAATCATAGAAATAGATAATACTATTGCAAACATTAATGCTAATAATTTTTTTACTTTGTTCATAAATAAAATCCTCCTTAATTATCTAAATATGTCGTCTTTATAACATATTTTATAACATAAAGAATAACATATTTTTATGATTAGAACAAGATTATTATATATGTTAACAGCGTATATATGAGGTGATTCTATGAAAAGTGATGATAAGTTAATAATTAAATCCAAAAAATTCAGAGGGAATGATGGCTACAAAACGTTTTCTATCAGAATAAAAGAAGGACTAGTTGAAAATATAGATACAATTTCTGAAAGAACAGGGCATAGTCGCAATGAATTAATTGGAATACTATTGGAGTTTGCAGTTAATCATTGCAGTATTGAAGATTAAATTTGAAAATAGACATTTCATTTTAACAAAAATAACAGCATTTATGAAATCATAGATACTGTTATTTTGCTATTCCGTCAAATATTTATAAAATCAAAAACTTACAGGATAGATTTATTTTCTTTTGAGGAATAATTTATTGCTTAGTATATTGTTTAGTTTCTTTAGTTCCTTGTAAAATGTAACCTTATCTTTTTGACGCCATATCTCGTTTTTGGCTTTGGGACAAACAATAAAATGAATTTTCTCAAGATTATTATAACAATGTTTTTCATCAAGTCTATCTTTATGCTTTTCCAACAATTTATCATAAATTTTACGATATTCAGTAACATTTTTTCTAGTACTATCATAATAATGTGTAATATTTTTTTCATCATAACTATTTTGCCTCTTGAAAAATTTCAAGGTATCTCGACAAGTTTTGTTTGATTTTAAATAATCACTTTTTTGTTTCCCTGACAAATAGGATTCGATGTTATATTCAGAAATTCTGTCACATCCCGAAAAACGTCCATGCCCTTTGCCTTTAGCATAATCTTTTTGACAAAGAAAACATCTTTTGAAAGTATAAGAATGTATAACTAAATAGTGTAAAATTGATAAGAGAACTTCCTTTAAAGAAAAGCATTTGTATATAAATTTATGTTCTTCTTCTAGATATTTATTTTTTGTTAGTATAGTATTCTTTTTGCCATATTCATAATATAACTCTTTATAAGTATATTGGGGAAATTTTTTTGCTCTATTGTTTGACATTTGAGATAAAGGATTTGGAGTTTGAATTTGTATTGTACAATTAAGATTTAGTTTATATCTCTTTTCCAATTCCTCTACTATGTTTAGACTTTTGATTTTTCGATTACGATAATGTATCAGTATATTATTTATTTCATTGATAAATTTAAGATAGGTTTCATCATTGCCAACATATAAAGGTTCTCCAAAACCATATTCATATTCGTAATTCGTTGACGATATATTTGAGGCGTGATTGTTCTGTAATCGTCCATAAGGATATTGATAGGGTTCTTTTTGATTTCGTAAATCCCCCAAAATTGTTAAAAAATTAAATTCTAAAACTTTATTATAGGGTTTTGGAATATTCAAATCATTGTCTAATCCTACCCAATGCAATATTAAAAATCCCTTTGAATAACTTTGTTTTTTATCCTGTATTATCTCGATTTCGTATGTATAATCGTTCATTTTTCCACCTTTCTATTGTTCCCACTTAAATAGCCCAAAAACGGTTTGTAAATTAGGCAATCTTTAGAATTTTAAATACAGTATAATACGTTTCAGAAAGGAGAACAATAAGTGCTTGTGATAAAATCCAACAAGCAAAATATGATTGAATTGAGATTTTAAAAAAATTAGATTTTAGGAGGAAATGTAAAATGGCAAACATTTTAAAATTAGTAAAGGTTAATATGGAAGAAATGGTAAAAGACGGAACAGTTCTTCTTATAGATAAACCGAGGATTTTTGAAAAGTATGAGGACGGTGTGAAAGTCGGTGTAGGGGGATTAACATATCCTTGTTTATTTCAAGATTTAGACTTTGAAAAAATGTCTGTAAAAATTGCGGGAACAATTAAACCCCAAGTGGATTATGATGACGAACCGATTCCAGTGACTTTTCAAAGATTAGAGGGAAAACTGTGGCAAGATTACAAGAATGGTGGAGAAGTCAAACTTTCTTTAACTGCCAAAGGTGTCGCCCCCGTTGAAGAAAAAACTCGTTTACGAATAGGCAAGGAGGATGGAAAAGCGTGAAAGAAAAACAATTAAAACCACGCCAATTATCTTGGATAAAATATTTGGTGGGAATGTGGTGGATAGGATTGATTTCTTCTATCGTTTTCTTGGTGGTGTTCAAAAATATTCTCTTTGGGTTAGGAATGGCTACAATGCTTGGTATTGGCGTACTCTACATTGTAACCATTCGCTGTAAAATTAATAAGATTAGAAAAATCTCTAACCTTATAAAAGATTTTATCAGAAAGAATAATCTATATCAATCCCATTACATCATTAAACATACGTTGTTCGGGGATAAAGAGGTCGAATTGATTGAATATTATCCACAAGTAACTTATACAGAGAATGCAAGCGGTAATGTCTTTTGTATCAAGTTTCGGCTAGACGGTAGTTCGATTGCACAACAATTCAGAGATTTGGAACAAGCTCTTGCTGATATGTTTTGTACGATTTGCACGGACATATTAGAGGAAAGAGGTTATATTACATACTGCTTTGAATTGAATCCACAAAAACAAATGGTAATTGAATCAGAAACAGATATTATATGTACAGGGAAAAATGAAATTGTATTTTCAGAGGACATTTCTTGGAACTGGAAACGGACACCACATCTTCTTCTCACAGGAAATACAGGTAGTGGGAAAACTCAACTTGCACAATATATAATCACTTGTCTGATTATGCAAGGTGTAAGGGTGATTTACTGTGATCCGAAGAATGATGACGATATGCGTTACTTTTTTAGTAATAAACCATCTGTTGTGTATGCTACAAAGGAAAATGAAATTGCAAAGGTTGTTCGTGAAACAGAGGAAGAAGTGAGAATGCGTGAAAAAGACTTACTGAACATAGGCATCGAAGAGGCAGAATTTAACCCAGTATTTCTTATGTTTGATGAATTAATTGCTTTTTCAAAAACTGCAAGTAAAAAGACCTACGAGGAAACAGCGAAACGTCTTGCTACCATAGTTGTTACAGGCAGAAGTAAGCGAATTTATGCAGGAATGATTTTACAAAGACCCGATACAAGTTTTGTAGAGGGGGCAATTCGTGATAATTTATCTTGTAAAATCTGTATGGGGCGAATGAACGAGACTGCATACAAAATGTCTTTTGGAGCAGATTTTACACATGTAAGAAATTACCGACATGAGATTGGTGCAGGATTGATATATCGACAAGGAGTTGATACAAAACCCCGAGAATTTATTACACCGTTTATTAAACAAGGAGCATTGAGTAGATAGTGGTAAGTGCAGGTGGCAACATTTAAGAGAAATGGAGCGAAGCGTTACCACCTGCATTCTCCAGGGGGGCACTACGACCCACCCTGGAGAACATTGTTCAATGTACAGAGGTAAAATGGAGAAAAAAAGAACACGAAATTATTCTACTGTTGTTTATCCCGAATCAGCCCCCGAAAACTGGCAAATGATTTTAGAGGAGCAATGTGTTCCTGCATTTGTTTCTCCAATTCATAATAAAGACATAAATTCTGATGGAGATTTGAAAAAAGAGCATTTCCATGTAATGGTTATGTTTGACGGTGTGAAAACACAGGAACAGGCACGAGAAGTATTTGATTTGATTGGTGGTGTTGGTGTAGAACCGATAAAAAGTGTAAGAGCATATGCACGTTACTTATGCCATTTAGACAATCCCGATAAAATGAAATATAAGATTGATGATGTGTTGTCCTTGTCTGGGGCAGATTACAATACAATGATTAGTCTTGCAAGTGATAAATATTCAGCAATCGGAGAGATGATAGATTTTTGTATTCAGAATCGTATTGATAGTTATGCAGAACTTTTGTTATATGCGAAAGATAATCGTGTGGATTGGTTTCATGTGTTATGTGATAACGGAACAGTAACAATGGTACAGTTTCTAAAATCAAGATACTGGGAGATACATAAGCGTTATACAGAAGATATGAACTAATAAGACTGGAAGAATTTATTTCTATTTTGGTTAGAACTGTCGTTAGGAGCCTGATATATGAATCAAAATAATAAAAACACAAAATCAATTCTGTTATTGCTACAAGAGGTGGTCAGTGATAAACTTGATTCAAGGACTTTTAGTAGTTATGCAGAAGTAATGGAAAGAAGTAAATACCTACAACTACATAAATACAAAATTTGGAAAAGTGAAACAGACGGTTTTTGGCGAACCTATTATTTAAATGAACAAGGCAAAAGAAAGATGAAGAAACTGAAACATTCAGAAGATATGATAGATTTCGTCATTGAGTATGTACAGAATAATGAAGCACAGGATTTAACCGTAAAAGACATTTTTCCAATGTGGATAGAAACTAAAAAGAAAAGCACTAATAGTCCAGGTTATCTTTCACGAATATTGTTCGATTGGAGAAAATTTTATCTGTCAGATAGTGATTTCATCAACAAGCCGATTAAGGAAATGACAAAACGCTATTTGAAAGATTGGTCATATTCCAAAATCATTGAATATCAATTAACTTCTAAAGCCTTTGGTAATATGGCATTGATATTGAGAGAAATTTTTGATTTGGCTTCTGATGAAGAATTTAACATTATTGAACGAAATATATTCAGAGAAATTAACTTCAAGAAAGCACCTTATACAATTCATAGAAAAAAGAAAAGTCAAGAGGAAGTCTATACGGACAGAGAAAAGATTACTCTTATCAATGAGGCATGGAAAATGTATCGGCAAAAGAAGGAAATTTTGTATCTCGGAATTGTATTATGCTTTTCTACTGGTGTCCGAGTTGGCGAATTGTGTGCATTACAATTTGAAGATGTTGAACCCAACTTTATTACGGTTCAGAATGAACTGATAGAGGACGGATATGTAACGGAAGATTTCAAATTTCATAGTACGGGATATAAACTTGTAAACTATTTAAAATGTGGCAAGTTAGAAAGAAAAATTCCACTATCCGATTTTGGTAAACAGGCAATCAAAGAAATACAGGATTATTCTACAAGTCGTAACATTCCAATGGATTCTTTTATGTTCTTGGTAAATGGTAGATTTGTTTATCCTAGAGTTTTCGAGGAACGGTTGCAAAAGTTATGTGATAATGTCAACATAAAATATCGGTCTATTCACAAAATACGAAAAACTGTTTGTTCTACATTGGTCGGCTCTGGTGTTAATATCAATACGGTCAGAGAGATTATGGGACATTCAGATGAAAAAACAACTTTGAGAAATTATACCTACGATACGAAAGAAGCAACAGAATCAGATTTGGAAGTTATTCGGGCATTGTCAATTTAGCCTATGGTAACTAAAAAGTAATCGAAAGTAACCGAAAAATCTGATAGGAATTGCCAGAACCTCTTTATTTATGGGGGGTCTGAACAATTCACTTTAGGGTTCGATCCCCGTCTCGCGCTTCTTTTTATGCAATAAAATGGGTACCTTAACAGGTGCCCTTTTTTATTGCAAAATTAGGACTTTTTTGTGTTTATACATATATATGGAAAATCTTAAAATTAAAACACTTTCCTAAAAAATTATTCCCATATATAAAAATAAGATACTAACAAATAACTCTTTACAAGTGTATAATTGTAATTAATGTTTAATCAAATGAAAGAGAGGTTTATGAAATGAAAAGGTTAAAGAAATTTGGCGCGATTATTTGTGCCATTGCAATGATAGTATCTTCGATTACATACTATCCAACAAGCAATGTAAGTGCAGCAACTTATGATTCACTTACATACACAACATTAGACAGCAACTTAAGTTACTGCATAGTCAGTCAGAGTATTGTAGGCTGGAGTACTCCGTTTTACGGTGATGGTGGAGTCACATTCCAATTAATTTATTCAGCAGACAATAAGAAGGCTGACACAAAAATATCAATTAATGGAACAGAAACAACTTCAGGTGCAGTTACCTTTTATGATCAGGGAATAGTTAAAGTTAATCCACAGTTGTTTGAGGATAATGCTTATACTGAAATGGTTGTAACCACAACAACAGGTTCTGCAACAATTGTATTTAAAAAGGGAAATCCATCAGGTGGTGGAGAAATAGTTACAACTGCAAATGGTTCAGGAGAAGTAACAACACCTGGTCAGGGCGCAACAAATCCTGCGGGAACAACAACAAAACAGCCTGAACAGACTACAGCAAAACCTGCAACATCATTACCTAAGAAAGTATTAGGACTTGCTGCTGTAAGCAAAAGTGGTTCGGATACAATTGAAAATGCAATTATGTTTGCATGGGCAGGAGCCGACGATACAGCAAATGTAGATGGATATGATCCAACAGTTACATCAACAGTTATTTATATTTACAGGGATGGAAAGTTAGTTACAAAGATTGGCAATGCTACAAAAGGCGGTGTAGTAGGTGGACTTTCAGCAGGCTCATATACAGCGCAGGCTGCAAATGTAAACAGCATGGGTGAGGGACCATTATCACAAACAGTTAGTTTTAAAGTAACAGGAGCAACTCTTAATTACACATATCCTGTTAGTTGCATAGGTCCAAAAACACCGGCGGGATTAAGTTACATTACAGGAAATCCGGAAGTTCCTGCTGACAATCCGGCGCAGGCAGACAATAAATTAGGTGTTGCATGGGCACCATCATCAGAATCAAGTATTCCATCAGCAGATGCATCAGTTGTAGGATACAACTTATATTTATTTGATGCAAAGACAGGTACACCTTACAGACGTGTATATGTAGACGGAATTACCAATTCAAATGTTATATTGGAAAGTGTATCGGCAGGTGAATATCTGGCATATTTATCAGCAGTGGATGCAGAAGGCAGAGAGTCAGCTTTGGCGGCAACATCATTTGGTCAGTCATCAAAGGTTACTGTTAAAGGTGAGTTTATAGATAATGCACAGTCATTTGACAAACCAAATCAGCCAACATTACCACTTGGACTTTCAATTTTAACAGAAGGTATAGACTATGGATTTACTATTGCATGGTCTGATGTGGCAGATTTAACAGGTCAGAGATTGAATCTTTTTGTAGATGGTGTTTGTATTAAGGTAGGAATCAATGGGGATGTGGCAAGTTACTATGAAAACAGACTTGCGACAGGTACATATGAAGTAGAAGTAAGATCACAGTATATAAGTAACAATGTAGAATCATTTGGATTAAAGAAAACTGTGTCAATTAAGGCAGACCCTGGACTCTCAGGAAGCACACCTGCAGAACTTGCAGATCCTGCATATTCAGAATACGAGGAACCAACTACAAATCCAACAACTACTGCAGAAACAACAACTACTGCAGAACCAACAACTACTGCAGAACCAACTTCAGAAAATGAAACAACACCAGTAGTTGAGACAACTCCATCAGTTGAAACAACACCTGAAATAGAAACTACAACTGAGAAAACAGAGACAACATCAGCAGTAGAAACTACAAAGCCACAGGAGCCAAATACAAATGCACAAACAACAACTAAAAAACAGCCAAGTCAGACTACAAAAAAATCATCTGTAAAGGTTGGAAAGGCAGTTGTTAAAAAAGCAGTTAAAAAGAAAAATGCTAAGAAAATAAGTCTTACATTGAAGAGAGTTAAAGGCGCAACCAAGTACAAAGTACAGATTGCAAAAGATAAGAAGTTTAAAAAGACAATAGTGACAAAAACAACTAAGAAATTGAGATATAGTGTATCAAATAACAAGTTTAAAAAGGCTAAAAAATTGTATGCAAGAGTAAAAGCCATTGTTGTCAAAGGAAAGAAAACTTATCAGGGCAAATGGTCAAAGCCAAAGTATGTTAAGATAAAAAAATAAAATTATAAACAGTTAAATAGAAGGGAAAGCCAAAATCTGGTTTTCTCTTCTTTTTTAATGCTTGGAAATAGACAAACAGCCATGTTTGTGCTTTAATATACTTTGTAAAGACATCGGAGAAGTAAATATGAATTTGGATTGGTTAATATTAAACAAAATACAGGGAGCCATGAGTAGTGGCTTTATGGACATGATTATGCCAAAGATTACTCTTTTAGGTAGCGCTGGTATTATATGGATTATTATAGGAGTAGCATTGCTAATTTCAAAAAAACATAGAAGAATCGGTTTTTTGGTATTAATTGGATTGCTTTTAGAATTAATTATTGGCAATGGTATATTAAAAAATCTTGTTGCAAGACCACGTCCATGCTGGTTGAACCATGATTTCAAATTGTTGGTAACAATGCCGAAAGATTATTCGTTCCCATCGGGACACACTTTTGCTTCGGTTATAGCTACAACAATATTAGTTTTATACAGAAAAGAGTGGGGCTGGTTTTTATTACCGCTTGCAGTTTTAATAGCATTTTCCAGATTGTATTTGTATGTACATTTTCCATCAGATGTATTGGCAGGAGCAGTGCTTGGAGTGATTATAGGCTGTATAACATATTATGCCGGAAATAAAATTATCGATAAGATCATTAATAAGAAAAAAATAACATCCAAGACAGATATCCTGAAATGATGAGAGCACAAAAGAATGTATATTTAAATAAATAAAAAAATGAAACAAGAGGTGAAATAATATGATGATATCAACTAAAGGTAGATATGCTTTAAGAGTTATGATAGATTTGGCACAAAATAGCAAAGAAAATTATGTGTCTTTAAAGGATGTAGCAAAAAGACAGAACATTTCAATGAAATATCTTGAGATGATTGTATCTATGCTAAATAAGGGGAACATGGTAAAAAGTCTTAGAGGAAAATCAGGTGGTTATAAACTTGCAAAAGATCCAAAAGACTATACGGTAGGTTCTATTTTAAAATTGACAGAAAAAACTTTGGCTCCGGTTATGTGTATAGAAGAAGGACCGGAACATTGTGAAAGATCACAGGATTGTATTACACTTCCACTATGGCAGAAATTGAATCACGTTATTAATGATTATTTAGATAATGTTACATTGGAAGATTTAATTGAAAATAAAATAAAGTAAAATAAAAAATGCTAATAACAATTTATGGAGTCTGTGAAATAAAGTCTGTAAATAGACATTCTATGATAAGTGATGGAGCTG
>URQO01000005.1 GCA_900550135.1 uncultured Eubacterium sp. | reverse complement strand
GAATTTCCCGGGTGCAGTGATTCCGCGTTCTATTCCGGGAATCATCTATGGTCTGATGACACATGCGGGCGTGCCAAGTGAACTGATCGAATTCCACGGACACAACGATTTCTATAAAGCAGTCAATAATTCGACGACAGCGTGGCTTTACGGAGCCTGCGGAGTGAACTGTTCCTTGTTTGGTATCGGAGAGCGTACGGGTAATACACCTTTAGAGGCAATGGTATTTGAGTATGCACAGCTTCGAGGAACACTGGATGGAATGGATACAAGACCTACAACAGACCGGATAAAAGAAACATTGTTTAATATGATAAACAACAGACTTTATGATGTGGATTTTCTTGATTTGTTTAGTGGAAGTGGTGGAATTGGTATTGAAGCTTTAAGTAGAGGTGCAAGAAGTGCTACTTTTATTGAAAATAATAGAAATGCGGCCAAATGTATCAGTAATAATTTAATCAGAACGCATTTTGAAGAACAGGCAGAATTGATTATAAATTCAGTTTCTTTTGGACTAAAAAGTCTTAACAACAAAAAACGTGTTTTTGATATTGTATTTATGGATCCACCCTATGATAAACAGTTAGAAAAAGAAGTTCTAATTTTCTTATCAAATTCAAATTTAATTAATGAAGATAGCCTGATTATTGTAGAGGCAAGTCTTCATACAGATTTTGAATATGTTGAGCAATTAGGCTACAAAATAAAACGTGAAAAAAGATACAAAACAAATAAACATCTTTTTTTACAACTAGTTGGAGAATAATATGACAAGAGCTATTTATCCGGGAAGTTTTGATCCGGTAACATTGGGACATTTGGATATAATTAAAAGAGCAGCAAAAATTGTTGATGAACTGATAGTCAGCGTTTTAAACAATAATTCCAAATCTCCGTTGTTTTCAGTAGAAAAACGTGTTAAAATGTTAGAGGAAGTTGTGAAAGACATACCTAATGTTAAGGTAATGTCTTTTGAAGGCTTACTGGTAGATTTTGCTAAAAGTGTAGATGCAAATGTTATTGTACGTGGACTTAGAGCAGTAACAGACTTTGAATATGAACTACAGATGTCACAGACCAATTCTGTTTTAAATAGTGATGTTGATACTATATTTTTTACAACAAGTTTGGAATATGCGTATCTTAGTTCAAGTACAGTCAAAGAAGCCGCATATTTTGGGGCAGACATTTCAAAGTTTGTTCCACAGTCTGTGGTACAGCAGGTATACAATAAATTTAAGATAAAGGAGAAAGAAAATGAGTAGTAAGATTGAACAAATTATTACAGAAATAGAGGAATATATCGACAATTGTAAGTTTCAGCCACTTTCTACATCAAAGATTGTTGTAAACAAAGATGATATTGATGAGTTATTAGCTGAACTTAGATTGAGAACACCTGATGAAATAAAGAAATATCAGAAGATTATTGCAAATAAAGATGCAATCTTAAATGATGCAAAAGAAAGATCAGAGTCAATGATTGCTGAAGCAACAGCTCATATCAATCAGCTTGTTAGTGAACATGAAATAATGCAAAAAGCTTATAGCGAAGCAAATCAGGTTATTGAACAGGCACAGCAACAGGCACAGGATATTTTAAATAATGCTACTGCTGAAGCAAATGATTTAAGAGGAAGAGCAATGCAGTATACAGATGATATTTTATCAAATGTACAGAGTATTCTTTCAACAGGAATGAATAGTTTTGAAAATGCTCAGAGTCAGATGATGACATCTCTTAACAGTTCACTTAATGTTGTTATTGAAAGTAGAAAAGAATTAAGCGGTCAGGATTCTGAAGAAGAATATGAAGTAGAAGAAAATAAGGATGATGATTTAACAGTTGATTTACTTTAATATTAATTTTTGATATTTAACCATTTATATTATGTAGAATAAATCTATATAATATAAATGGTTTTTTTATAAAATTTCTTCGGATATTTTATTACATAATAATAATGCGTTGCCGTATATGCATTTTATTACATAATAATGCGTTGCTGTTTATGCATTTTTTTGAAAAAAACATAAGAAAATATTTTTTGCAATTTAATATTATAAAATATAAAATAAAAAATAAAACAATATGCAAAATATAATTATCGTTTCAAACTTACCTAATACATACATTACCATTAGTTTTTTAGAAGGAAGAACAGAAAATGTTTGCATAGTAATTGAAATCCCTCCCCATGAACAAAGAAATAAAATAACAAAAATTTTTAAGCCGTTATTTACTACGGTAGTTGAAATATATTTTATACCTGTCGTTATCTCAAAAATAGATGCTAATAAAATGTTATATTTAAAACCCAAATTAATTAGAAATTCAATAATAATAGAAAAAACAATTACATATACTGAAAGATTCAACAAAGGTATAATTGAGGATGATATAATACTTTTGTTTTTAATATAGTTTTTATTAGTAGCTTTAGCCGAAGGAAAAAAGTTTGTTCCAAAAGTTTTTAAAAATTTTCTGTAAAACAATCCGTTTATAATCCCAACAATAACAGGAGGCAAATATATTAAAATTAAAATAATTGGTTTTGTTATTTGAATGTTATTTATGAATAATTTTTCTTTAGACAAACATGTGTAAAGTACAAAATTGAAAAGAAAAGAAATACTACAGTTGTTTGTAAACATTAAAAGATATGAAGCTTCGTTGTAGTCAATTTTTTCTCTTTTATATAAGTCAACGACTGTTTTTGCACCCATAGGATATCCACACAAAAAACCAATGATTATGGCGAAAATTCCACTTTTACTAGTTGGAAAAACTTTAGATAAAAAGGGATAAAAAATAATACAAATATAGTCACAGAGATTATTTTCAATTAAGAAGGTTGTCAAAATTATAAATGGAAACAAAGCAGGAATTAAAGAATATAAAACTATATTAATCCCATTGATGCATCCTTTGGAAACTATGTTTGGAAATGTTATTAATAAAATAAATAATAAAATCAAAAAGCATGTATAAAATATTTTTTTCATAAGGTTTTTTATTTATATTATTAAACTTTACAACAATTTATTACTTTAATATGATAAAAAGTGATTATATTTGGAATTTTAATGAAAAGTATGTTTAATTTGGTTGAAATATAAGTGAAAATACAATAGAATATACAAGGAAGTTTAAATCTTCCGTTGGAATGTAATAGGAGAATAAAATGAATTTATCATCCATTTCAAGTGGTAGTAAAGGAAATTGCATTTTGGTTAAAAGCGAAAATGCATCTATAATGGTTGATGCAGGTATAAGTAAAAAGCGTATTGAAGAAGGATTGACTACATTTAATACAAGTCCTGAAAATGTAGACGGAATATTAGTTACACATGAACATAGTGATCATATTAAAGGACTTGGCGTTTTTTTACGTAAATATAATGTACCTGTTTATGCAACAGAAAAAACAATAAATTATATTTTGAATAATAGCAATATTGGAAAAGTTAACACTGATTTATTTTATCCAATTGATAAAGAAAAAACATTTAATATAAAAGATATACAAATTAATCCACTACATATTAGCCACGATGCAGTTGATCCTGTATGTTATAGGTTTGATTTGGATAGTAGTGAAAATCACTCATGTGCTGTAGTTACAGATTTGGGAGAATATACAGATGATTTGGTAAATAAATTACAACACTTAGATAGTCTTTTGGTTGAATCAAACCATGATATTAGAATGCTACAGACAGGACCTTACCCATATAGTTTAAAACAGAGAATTTGGGGAAATAAAGGACACTTGTCCAATGAGGCATGTGGTGATTTTTTGGGTAAAATTATTGATGGAAGAACAAAACATATTATTTTAGGTCATTTAAGCGGAGAAAACAATTATCCGGAACTTGCTTATCAGGCCGTAAAAAATGAATTGTCATTTGATGCAGGTTTTGATATGTCAAATATAGATTTAAAAGTTGCAAGTAGGATTGAACCTTCGTGCAACATTGAATTTTAATATAAACTAGGAGGTTTTTTATGAAAAAAACAATTATAACAGTTGTAGGAAAAGACACAGTAGGTATTATTGCTTCAGTTTGCTCATATTTGGCAGACAACAAAGTTAATATTCTTGATATTTCACAGACAATAGTACAGGAATATTTTAATATGATGATGATTGTAGACTGTAATAATGCTACAAAACCTGTACATGAGTTGTCAGACGATTTAGAAAAAATTGGAGAAGATATTGGTGTTGTGATTAAAATGCAGCATGAAGATATTTTCAATAGTATGCATAGAATCTAGTTAAGATTTTAAGTTATAAAAAAAGAATCTAACAACTTAGGAGATATATTATGATAAATAAATTTGAAGTTATTGAAACTAACAAGATGATTGATGATTACAATTTGGATGTTAGAACTATTACATTGGGAATTAGTCTAATGGATTGTATCAGTGATGACCTTGAAACATTAAACAACAATATTTACAACAAAATAAAAAGACTTGCAGGAAATCTTGTACAAACAGGCGAAGATATTTCAAAGGAATATGGTATTCCGATTGTAAATAAAAGAATTTCAGTTACACCAATTGGTTTGATTGGTGGTAGTGCTTGTAAAACACCTGAAGATTACGTTACAATTGCAAAAACTTTAGATAAAGTTGCAAAAGAAGTGGGTGTTAACTTTTTAGGGGGATATTCAGCACTTGTTAGCAAGGGAATGTCACCGGCAGAAGAAAATCTTATAAAATCAATTCCACAGGCTATGGCGTGTACAGAACGTGTTTGTAGTTCTATCAATGTAGGTTCTACAAAAACAGGTATTAATATGGATGCTGTACGTCTTATGGGAAAAATTGTGAAAGAAACAGCAGAAGCAACAAAAGAAAATGATTCTTTAGGATGTGCTAAACTTGTTGTATTATGCAACGCTCCTGATGACAACCCATTTATGGCAGGAGCCTTCCATGGGGTAACAGAAGCAGATGCAATTATAAATGTAGGTGTATCAGGACCGGGTGTTGTAAGACATGCATTAAAAAAAGTACGTGGCGAGAACTTTGAAGTACTTTGTGACACCATTAAAAAAACCGCATTTAAGATTACAAGAGTAGGCCAGCTTGTTGCTAAGGAAGCTTCCAAAAGACTAGGTATTCCCTTTGGAATTATTGATTTGTCTCTTGCTCCAACACCTGCAATCGGTGATAGTGTAGCAGACATATTGGAAGAAATTGGATTACAAAGAGCCGGAGCTCCGGGAACAACTGCTGCACTTGCAATGTTAAACGACCAAGTTAAAAAAGGTGGAGTAATGGCATCGTCATATGTAGGTGGATTAAGCGGTGCGTTTATTCCTGTTAGTGAAGATCAGGGAATGATTGATGCAGTAAAAGAAGGTGCTCTTACTATAGAAAAATTGGAAGCAATGACATGTGTATGTTCTGTTGGACTTGATATGATTGCAATTCCGGGAGATACAAAGGATACTACAATTGCAGGAATTATTGCAGATGAAGCAGCCATTGGTATGGTTAATCAGAAAACAACAGCTGTTAGAATTATTCCGGTTATTGGAAAAGGAGTTGGTGAGACTGTTGAGTTTGGCGGCTTGCTTGGTTATGCGCCAATTATGCCTGTAAATAGTTTCTCATGTGACAATTTTGTTAATAGAACAGGTCGTATTCCAGCACCAATTCATAGTTTCAAAAATTAATATTAAAAAAATATAAAACCCACAGTTATAATCAATTTATGTTTAAAAATAAACTTTAATATCGATTATAACTGTGGGACTTTTATTTTTTAAAATAGATTTTTGTGTTAAGTTACTATGTTATTATTTTTTGTATGTCAAAGGGATGTTTTTTTTAGTAATATTTAATTGTAGATAAAATAGCCCTTATGGTTTTACAATATTAAATAATAACTATTTGTCTCGTAAATTCATTGTGTATATTTTCACCGTATTTTGTCATGTATATCATTCTATACAATGAATCAGCATTTAACTCTATATCTAAAAGTCGTTTAGCGTTTTTGTCTGCACTTTTGTAATAAGTTGAAAATTTACTTATAATATCAATGGAACTTTTCTTTTTTAAAACAGATAAAATGGAACTGTTTTTATTAAAACCTAAAATTTTAGCATAATAATTACATTTATCATTTTTAAAAAACTCTACATCTTCTTGTTTTAATCCTAGCATAATGTGTGTCAAAGCTCTTGAAATAGAAGAGTAAGTATAGTTCTTTGACTGCAGTAATTGAATGAAATCCAGTGGATTAGTATATTCTTCTTTTAACTTGGATATTCTTTTTGCTAAATCTTCAGATACATCATAAATTAAACTTAAATCTTTTGTGTCTAATAATTTATAACCAAGAATAGGGTTAAAATCCATAAAATTAATATATTTATCTGTATATAAATCTGTGCAGTTATTTGGAATATAGTTTTCAATGGTCTTTTCTTTGAATATTGCTTCACGTATTCCGGTTGCCGATGCAAAATTATTTGACAATTCAGAACTATTGTAGTCACTTCCCTGGCGCTTTATTGCTAAAGGCTTTATTTTTGAGTTTGTTTTCTTCAGTGCTTTTAAATATTCGATGGCTAAAATATTGTTTGATTTATTTAAAATATTATTTAATACAACAGAGTTAAATAATTTATTATCACTACAATAGTCGGTTAATGCGTTAGCCCTGGCTTTTGGAAATGAAAATCCGTTTTTCAAGTAAACAGACAACATATTTTGATAATCTACAGGTTCGTTAATTAAAATTTTTGCAATTGTTGGAAGTACATTTATGTTTAATGTTTCACATCCAAAACATAAATAATCTACGCAGTTTAACTTGTTAAGCAAGTCAATGGCACCATAAGCAAAAGTCTCTGCTGAAGAAGTAGCATAAACAACAGGCAGTTCAATGATAAGATCTGCTCCATTTTGTAAAGCTGCCTGTGCTCTGGTTACTTTATCATAAAATGCCGGTTCGCCACGTTGTACATAATTTCCACTACATATAACTATAACATTTTCTGCTTTTGTTATTTTTTTGGCTTTATCAATTAAGTATTTATGCCCGTTATGAAAAGGGTTAAATTCTGCTATTATTCCTATTGTTTTCATCTTTATCACCTCACAAATGGTTATTTTAACATTGTTGCACTAATGTTTCAATAAATTAAGGCAGTTTTGGGTGTTGAGAATTAAAAAATCATATACTATAATAGGTTAAGGATTGGAAAATATACAAGGAGGAAAGGTTGATAAAAGGTTATCAAAAATTAAAGTTATGGGATTTATTGAACAGTTAAAAGAAAAAGCAAGAAAAAACAGAAAGACCATTGTTCTACCGGAGGGAATGGACAAACGTACATATGAAGCTGCAGAGCAGATTATAAAAGAGGACTTTGCAGATATTATTATTTTAGCAACAAAGCAGGAATTTGAAGAGTTCGGTGTAGGATATGATGTTAAAGGTGCGACCATTATTGATCCTTTAACATGTGAAAAGACCAAAAAATATGCTGAAGATTTTTATGAATTAAGAAAAGCCAAAGGTATGACAGAAAAGCAGGCCTATGCCATGGTTATTAGTGATCATATGTATTTTGCATGTATGATGGTTAGAAATCATGATGCAGATGGTGTTGTATCAGGAGCATGTCATTCATCAGCAAATACGCTTAGACCATCACTTCAGATTATAAAGACAAAGCCGGGCAGCAAACTTGTTTCAGCATTTTTTGTTATATGTGTACCTGACAAGGACATGGGAGCAAATGGGGTATTTGTTATGGGTGATTGTGGTCTTAACCAGAATCCTAACCCTGAACAGCTGGCAGATATCGCTGCAAGTAGTGCTGAGTCATTTGAATATCTTGTAGGAGAAAAAGCGAGAGTTGCAATGTTGTCACATTCTTCTTATGGAAGTGCGGCACACAAAGATGTAGATAAAGTTGTAGAGGCTACAGCTATTGCAAAGAAAGAATATCCACAGTTCTTAATTGATGGAGAACTACAGACAGATGCAGCACTTGTACCTGAGATTGCATCATTTAAGGCACCGGACAGCCCTGTTGCCGGAAAAGCCAATGTATTAGTATTTCCTGATTTGGATGCAGGAAATATTGGATATAAATTATTACAGAGACTTGGACAGGCAGAAGCTTATGGACCTTTGTGTCAGGGCATTGCAAGACCAATCAATGACTTGTCAAGAGGATGTAGCGCAAAAGATATAGTTGGTGTTGTTGCAATTACAGCAGTTCAGGCACAGATTAGTTAATGTAGAGGTGAATATGGAAGTATTAGTTATAAATTGTGGAAGTTCATCATTGAAGTTTCAGCTGATTGACTCTGATGATGAAAAAGTATTAGCAAAAGGTTTATGCGAAAGAATTGGAATAGACAAAAGTTCCATTACATATGAAAGCGCAAAATGTGACAAAATAACAAAAGAAATAGATATGCCTACTCACAAAGAGGCAATAAATGCAGTTATTTCAGCATTAACAGACAAAGAAATCGGTGTAATCAACCATATGGATGAGGTAAAAGCCGTTGGCCATCGTGTAGTTCATGGTGGAGAATATTTCTCAAAGTCAGTTATTGTTGATGAAGATGTTTTGGATAAGATTGAAAAGTGTAATTATTTGGCACCACTTCATAATCCGGCAAATGTTATTGGTATTAAGGCATGCATGGAAATTATGAAAGATACACCAAATGTTGTAGTATTTGATACAGCTTTTCATCAGACAATGCCTGAAAAAGCATACCTTTATGGAATACCAAGAAAATATTACGAACAGTACAAAATAAGAAGATACGGTTTCCATGGAACATCACACAGTTATGTATCAAAACGTGTAGCTGAAATTATGGAAAAACCTGTTGAAGATTTAAAGACTATTGTATGTCATCTTGGAAATGGTGCAAGTATTTGTGCAGTTGATGGTGGAAAATCTGTTGATACAAGTATGGGACTTACACCACTAGCAGGTGTAATGATGGGAACAAGATCAGGAGATATTGATCCGGGTATTTTAGAAGTTCTTTCAAATATTACCCATAAGGATATTTCAGAAATAACAAATGTTTTAAATAAGCAGTCAGGTATTGCAGGACTTTCAGAAGTATCAAGTGATTTTAGAGATATTACAAAGGCTATGGAAGAAGGAAATGAAGTTGCAAAATCAGCTTTTGAAGCATATATTCATACAGTTATAAAGTTTATCGGTGGATATGTTGCAGTTATGAACGGTGTAGATGATATTGTATTTACAGCCGGAGTTGGTGAAAACAACAGTCAGGTTAGAGAAGAAGTTTGTGAAAGTCTTGGATATTTGGGTATTAAGATTGACAAAGAAGCAAACAAACTTCGTGGAGAAGAAGTTGAAATTTCAACTAAAGATTCAAAGGTAAAAGTATATGTTATTCCAACAAATGAAGAGTTGGCAATAGCCAGAGAAACAGTTGCATTAGTAAAGTAATCAAAAAACTTGACAAACCCATACCCTATATGTATAATTGTTTAGGTGTCTTTGAAGAGGGAGTATTATGTTAATTGATTTATATGAGCTTTTACAGGAAGAAGATGGATTAAAGAAATTTAATTTAACATTTGAAAAAGAAAAATTTAAAACTAGAAGAAACAGTTATCCCGTGGAAAAAAGCAATGTGTATTTAGAGTTTCACAATGATGGAAAGAAACATATTTCTTTGAAATGCACAGGTGATGTGACTTTGGTTATTCCCTGCAACAGATGTTTAGAGCCTGTTTCATATGATATTAATATAGATACATTCAAAGACTTAGATTTGAATAAAACATCACAACAGAGGATTGATGATTTAGATGAGACTACTTATCTGGATGGAACAAAGTTTGATTCTCAGATGTTTATTTATAATGAAATTCTGGTTAACTTGCCTATGAAGGTTCTGTGCAGAACAGACTGCAAAGGAATTTGTAATAGATGCGGCGTCAATCTTAACGTGAGTACCTGTAAGTGCCAGGACGCAGAACCAGGAACAGGAATGTCGAAAATATTAGATGTTTTTAATCAGTTTAAGGAGGTGTAAACCATGTCTATCTGTCCAAAGAACAAATCTTCAAAAGGAAGAAGAGATAAGAGAAGAGCAAACTGGAAGATGTCAGCTCCAAACCTTGTTAAATGCAGCAAGTGTGGAACATTAATGATGCCACATAGAGTATGCAAGGCATGTGGAAGCTACAACAAAAAAGAAATAGTTTCAGTTGACTAATTATAAAAATAAGACTTTGTGGTTATCGCAGAGTCTTATTTTTATTGTTTTGGATTGCAAATTATAAAATAATAAAACAAATACTGTACACTATCCGAATTAATGATATGTACAGTATTGTCTTTTAAATAGATGTTTCTTGATTTTATCGTGATTTTTTAGTATATTATCCTTATGCGTAAAAGGAGGACATTTTATGTCAAAAACAGTTATTGCATTAGATTGCATGGGTGGAGACAACGCACCGGAAGAAATAGTTAAAGGTGCAATCTATGCTGCAAAAGAAGACAAGGATATGTTAATAAAACTTGTTGGAAAAAAAGATTTAATAGAAAATGAATTATCAAAATATGAACCAACTGATAAGGTTGAAGTTGTAGATGCAACTGAAGTTATAGAAACAGGAGAACCACCTGTTGCGGCTATACGTAGAAAAAAAGATTCTTCATTAGTGAAATGTATGTACATGATAAAAAATAAAGAAGCAGATGCCATGGTATCTGCAGGAAGTACAGGAGCCAATCTTGTAGGTGGCCATGTTATCATTGGTAGAATCAAAGGTGTTGAAAGACCACCACTTGCACCACTTATTCCTACAAAGAATGGAGCAGCCCTTCTTATAGACTGTGGAGCAAATGTTGATGCAAGACCATCACATTTGGTGCAGTTTGCAAAGATGGGGTCCGTTTATATGGAAAACATTGTTGGCATCAAGAATCCGAGAGTTGCTATTGTAAACATTGGGGCAGAAGAAGAAAAGGGAAATGCACTTGTAAAAGAAACATATCTTTTACTTGAAAGTCTTGAAGATATCAATTTTGTTGGAAATATTGAGGCAAGAGATATTCCAAATGGTGATGCAGATGTTATTGTATGTGATGCTTTTGTTGGAAATGTTATTTTAAAGCTTTACGAAGGTGTGGCAGGAGTTTTGCTTAGCAAGATTAAAGGTACAATGATGAGTTCACTAAAGACAAAGATTGGAGCTTTACTTATCAAAAAAGACTTAAAGAAAACCTTAAAAGGATTTTCTTTGGAAGAATATGGTGGAGCACCACTTCTTGGACTTAAAGGTTTATTGGTTAAAACTCACGGTAGTTCAAAAGCAGTTGAAATTAAAAATTCCATTCTACAATGTGTAACATTTAAAGAATTGGATATAAATAACAAATTTAAAGAGAAACTTTCGTTAGAAAGCAAGGAGGATTAAATTATGGAATTAGATAGACTTATTAGTGCGATTGCAGATGTTTTAGATTTAGATAAAAGCACAATTACAGCAGACAGCAAGTTTGTTGATGATTTAGGAGCTGATTCACTTGATGTACTGGAAATCATCATGGGTATTGAAGATGAATTTGGAATTCAGATTCCAACAGACCAAACTGAATCAATTGTTACTGTAGGTGATGCCTATGAAAAAATCAAACAGGCACTTTAATAAATAAAAAGTTTTAAAGCCCTAGCAATAGGGCTTTATATTTCGTTATAGAGGTTATTAATGAATACAGATTTTTCAAACTTAGAAAGTAATATAGGTTACGTATTTAAAAATAAGGATTTGCTTATTAATGCATTGACACATACCTCATTTGCAAATGAACATAAAAACAAAAAAATGAAAGATAATGAGCGTCTTGAGTTTTTAGGTGATGCGGTTTTGGAAATGGTATCAAGCGAGTTTTTATTTTTAAATATGAATGAAATGCCAGAGGGCGACATGACAAAACTTAGAGCAAGTCTTGTGTGTGAGCCTACATTGGCAATAGATGCAAGAGAGATTGAACTTGATGATTTTATATATCTTGGAAAAGGCGAAGAGGCTACAGGAGGCAGAAAAAGAGACTCTATTGTTTCAGATGCCTTCGAAGCATTAATTGGTGCAATCTTTCTTGACGGAGGAATAGAATCGGCAAAAGATTTTATTATACGTTTTGCCCTTAATGACATAGAAAATAAAAGATTGTTCCATGACTGCAAGACTGTTTTGCAGGAAAGAATCAACAGTGTAAAAATTGGAACCCTTTCATATGAAATTATAAATGAGTCCGGACCTGATCACAATAAAAACTATGAGGCAGTGGCAAAAATCGATGATAAAATTATTGGTCAGGGTATTGGACATACAAAAAAAGCTGCTGAACAGCAGGCAGCATTTAATGCATTAAAATCATTAGACAAATAAAGACATTGCAAAAATACTTAAAATAAAAGATATTTTATGCAAAATATATAAGAAAGTATAGAGAGACAATATGTATTTAAAAAGCATAGAAATACACGGATTTAAATCATTTGCAAATAAAATAAATTTTCAGTTTCACAATGGTATAACAGGTATTGTTGGACCTAACGGTTCAGGAAAAAGTAATGTTGCAGATGCTGTCAGATGGGTACTTGGAGAGCAGAAAACAAAACAGCTTCGTAGTTCAAAGATGGAAGATGTTATTTTTGCAGGGACTGAGAACAGAAAACCTATGGGATATGCATATGTGGCTATTACATTTGACAATTCAGACCATAAGTTAAACATTGATTACAATGAAGTTACAGTTTCAAGAAGACTGTTTCGTTCAGGAGAAAGTGAGTACATGATAAATGGTACTCAGGTAAGACTTAAAGACGTAAATGAATTATTTTATGATACAGGTATTGGTAAGGAAGGTTATTCTATTATCGGACAGGGTCAGATTGACCGTATACTTAGTGGAAAGCCTGAAGAGAGAAGAGAATTGTTTGATGAGGCAGCCGGTATTGTAAAGTTTAAACGTCGTAAAAATGATGCACTGAAAAAATTGGACGACCAGAACCAAAATCTTGTCCGTGTTACTGATATTTTGGGAGAACTTGAAAGACAGGTGGTTCCTCTTGAAAAACAGTGTGAAAAGGCAAAAAGATATTTACTGTTAAAAGAGGATTTGAAAGTCAATGATGTAAATATGTTCCTTATTGAAATTGATGAAATAAAGAACAGACTTGTTCAGATTGATGAAAAAATCAAAATAGCATCATCAGATATGCAGATTGCAAATGATGAATTTGAAAAAATCAAATCTGATTACACAAAACTTGAAAAAATCATTGAAGATATTAATACATCAATAGAAACAAAAAAAGCAACATTAAACGAAACAGTTCTTAATATAGAAAAGTTTGAAGGACAGATTAATGTTATAAAAGAACAGATAAATTCTGCAAAAAACAATGAATCTTACATTAATCAGCGAATCGGTTCAATAACTGAGGAAATTGAACAGCAAAACAAAGAGTTGGATAATTCTCAGGTTGAAAGAGAAGAAAACGAAAACAAGCTTAATGAAATTGTTGAAGTTCAGACAAAAGCAAACAACGAAATTGCTGAAGAAAATGACAAAATCAAGTTATTAGAACGGGAAATTGAAGAAAACAAAGCTGAAATTATTGAACTTTTAAATGCAAAGTCAATTATAAAAACAAAAATTCAGCGTTGTGATACATTGCTTGAACAGATCAATATTAGAAAATCTCAGTTAAATCAGAAATTAATTGATTTTCAAAGCAGAAAAGATGGTCAGGAAAGTGCCATCAAACAGTTTGAGGAACAGTTAATTGAGGTAAATGCTGAAATTGATAAAGTTCAGTCAACTTTAACTGAATATAAAGATGACCTTGCAAATTTACGAATTGAGAATTCAAAATTAACAAAGGATCTTTCAGCAAATCAGGAAAAATACCACAAGTTAAAGTCCAATTTAGAGGCTTTAAAGAACATTACTGAAAGGTACGAAGGATATGGAAACAGTATCCGCAAAGTAATGGAACTTAAAGAAAGCAAAAAAGGTATTATTGGTGTTGTTGCTGACATTATTAAAGTTGATAAAAAATATGAAGTTGCAATTGAAACAGCTTTAGGTGGAAATATTCAAAATATTGTAACTGATACAGAAACAACAGCAAAAGAAACTATTGAATATTTAAAGAAGAACAGATTTGGTCGTGCTACATTTTTACCACTTAGCAGTATGAGCAATAAGACAAACTTTAATGCACCTGATGCTTTGGAAGAAAAAGGTGTTATTGGCCTTGCCAGTGACCTTGTTGATATTAAAAAGGAATACGAAGGTGTTACAAAGTATCTTCTCGGAAGAGTAATGGTTGTTGATACTATAGATCATGCCATTTCCATTGAAAGAAAATATCGCTACACTGTTAGAATTGTTACTCTTGAAGGCGAATACTTAAATGTTGGTGGTTCAATTTCAGGTGGTGCATTTAAAAATAACAGCAATTTGCTTGGTAGAAGACGTGAAATTGAAGAAATTGAAAAGTCTTTAGCAGCACTTAAGGACGAAAAACAACAATTGGATAAACAGCTTATTAACAACAGAAGTGAGATAAGCGTAATAAGTGAAGAAGAAGATAAAGTAAGTAAAGCACTTCAGCAACAGCTTATTATAAAAAATACAATTGAAGTTAATCTTAAACAGGCCAACGCAAGAAAAGACAGCATTATGTTGGAATACCAAAGTTTTGAACAGGAAAACAACGATATGCAGTCTGAAATCAGTGATATTAATAAAAATAACACTGAACTGAACCAGGAACTTTCAGGAACAGAAGATAGAAGTGGTTTCCTTGAAAAAGAAGTTGTCAGAAAGACAAAAGAACTTGGCCAGTTAAAGGAAAGTGTTTCTAAAAAGGTATCTTCATTAGAAGAAGTAAATATTGATATTGCAAACTTTAAGCAAAAGCATGAGTTTATTATTGAAAAGATTAACAAGGCAAAACAGACAGTTAATTCTTTAACTGATGAGTTAAACAATATTAAGTCAAATTCAAAAGAAAATGACGAAGAAATATCAGCAAGACTTGATGCTATTGAAAGTCTGACAAAAGAAACTGAAAAGAACAGACAGTTAATTGATACTTTAAATAAAGAAATTGAAGAAGCAATTGCTGAAAAAGAAAATCAAAGTAAGGAACACAAAGAATTCTTCCAAAAGAGAGAACAGCTTTCTGAAAGAATTTCTTCATTAGATAAGGAAATATACAGATTAAGCAGTCAGAAAGAAGCCTTGGAAGAAAAGAGTGAAAATAAAGAAGCTTATATGTGGAATGAATATGAAATCACATACAGAAAAGCTTCTGAAATGAAAAATCCTGAGTTTAATGACAAGAATGTAATTAAGGAAAACATTTCTACAATTAGAAAAGAGATGAAATCCTTAGGAGATGTAAATATAAATGCCATTGAAGAGTTTAAGGAAATCAATGAGCGTTACCAGTTCATGAAAGCTCAACATGAAGATTTAATGGAAGCAAAAGATAATCTTCTTAAAATCATTGATGAACTTGAAGTTGGTATGCGTAAGCAGTTTAAAGAAAAGTTTGAGGAAATTAAAACAGAGTTTGATATTGTATTTAAAGAATTGTTCGGTGGTGGAAAAGGTACAATTGAACTAACTGATGCCGAAGACATTTTAGATGCAGGAATCAATATTATTTCTCAGCCACCAGGAAAAAAACTTCAAAATATGATGCAGTTATCCGGTGGTGAAAAAGCACTGACGGCAATTAGTTTGTTATTTGCAATTCAGAACTTAAAACCATCTCCATTTTGTCTGTTAGACGAAATAGAGGCTGCACTTGATGGCTCTAACGTTGTCAGATTTGCAGAATACTTACATAAATTAACTAAGAATACTCAGTTTATTGTAATTACCCATAGACGTGGTACAATGAATTGTGCTGACAGACTTTATGGTATCACAATGCAGGAAAAAGGTATTTCAGCATTGGTATCAGTAGACTTATTGGAAAACGATTTGGAGAAATAAATTTTAAAAATTAGCAGAAAAATATTTGGAGGTAACATGGCAGGAAAATTTTTTAAAAAGCTTGTATCAGGTTTGTCTAAAACAAGAAACAATATTGTATCGGGTTTAAATTCCATTTTTTCAGGGTTTTCCCACATTGATGATGACTTTTATGAGGAATTGGAAGAAATCCTCATTATGAGTGATATTGGTGTAAACACTACTGAAGAAATTCTTGACAATCTAAAACAGGAAGTTAAAGATAAAAACATCAAAGAACCCATGGAATGTAAGGAGTTATTAATTAAAAACATTGAAGAACAAATGGATTTAGGCGAAAATGCTTATGATTTTGAAAATGAAAAATCAGTAATTCTTGTAATTGGTGTAAATGGTGTTGGAAAAACAACATCTATTGGAAAACTGGCAAGTCAGTTTAAAAACAATGGAAAGAAAGTTGTTTTAGCCGCTGCTGATACCTTTAGGGCTGCTGCTGCTGACCAGCTTATTGAGTGGGCAAACAGAGCAGGAGTTGACATTGTTTCCGGAAAAGAAGGTTCGGATCCGGGATCAGTATTGTTTGATGCCATATCTTCTGCAAAAAATAAAGATGCAGATATTCTTCTTTGTGATACGGCAGGAAGACTTCACAACAAGAAAAATCTTATGGAAGAGTTAAAGAAACTTGACCGTATTATTACAAAAGAGTATGACGGTGTAAGACGGGAAAACTTTATTGTACTTGATGCAACAACAGGTCAGAATGCTTTAGAACAGGCTAGACAGTTTAAAGAATGTGCTGATATATCAGGTGTTATTCTTACAAAGATGGACGGATCTGCAAAAGGTGGTATTGCCATTGCCATTCAATCAGAACTTGGCATTCCGGTAAAATATATCGGTGTTGGAGAACAGATTGATGATTTGCAGAAATTCAACTCAAAAGAGTTTGTTGAAGCATTATTTACAGAATAAATTAAAAGTGAAAGAGTGATAAAATGAGTAATAAATTAGATTTAAGAAAATTTGAAGAGGCGAGTGAAATTGTAAAAAAAGTAACACTTAATACAAATTTGATTTTCAGTGATTATTTTAGTGAACAAACTGGAAACAGTGTTTATATTAAGCCTGAAAATATGCAGTTTACAGGTGCATACAAAGTGAGAGGTTCTTACTACAAAATAAGCACACTATCAGAAGAGAAACGTGAAAGGGGACTGATTACGGCATCAGCAGGAAATCACGCTCAGGGTGTTGCATACGCAGCAAAAATTTTTGAAGTAAAGGCTACAGTAGTTATGCCAACTACCACACCATTAATGAAAGTAAACAGAACAAAGAATTATGGTGCTGACGTTATTTTATATGGTGATGTATATGATGATGCCTGTAAATATGCTCTTAACCTTGCACAAAAAGAAGGATACACATTTATTCATCCATTTGATGATTTAGATGTTGCTGCAGGTCAGGGTAGTATTGCAATGGAAATATTCAAGGAACTTCCAACAGTTGATTATATTTTAGTGCCAATTGGAGGAGGCGGACTTGCAACAGGTGTAAGTACACTTGCCAAGTTATTAAATCCAAGGATTAAAGTAATTGGTGTTGAGCCTGAAAATGCAGCCTGTATGAAGGCAAGTTTGGAAGCAGGGCATATTGTTACATTGCCAAGCGCAAATACTATTGCTGATGGTACTGCAGTAAAAACTCCGGGAGAAAATATTTTTCCGTATATTCAAAAAAATATTGATGAAATCATTACTATTAAGGATGATGAATTAATTGATGCATTTCTTGATATGGTGGAAAATCACAAATTAGTTGCTGAAAATTCAGGTCTTCTTACAATTGCTGCATTAAAGCATTTGAAATGTAAGGACAAAAAGATTGTTTCTATTATCAGTGGCGGAAATATGGACATTATTACAATGTCTTCAACATTACAGCATGGTCTTATTCAAAGAGGAAGAGTATTTACAGTTTCTGTGTTGCTTCCTGACAAGCCGGGTGAACTTGTAAAAGTAGCCAACACAATTGCAAAAGAGCAGGGAAATGTAATCAAACTTGACCACAACCAATTTGTATCAGTTAACAGAAATGCAGCTGTTGAACTAAAAGTTACACTGGAATGCTTTGGTCATGACCATAAAGAACAAATTTTGAAGGCGTTAAGCAAAGCAGGATATAATCCTGTAGAGCAGGCTCCAAATTTATAAAAAATTATTATTTGATTATAAATTTTAAAAGGTGTCAAGAAAAAATACTTGACACCTTTTTGCTTTTAGTGTATCATACCGAAGGTAGGTAAGGTGCAGTTTTATGAAAGATATATTTAAAAGTTCTTTATTATATGATTTTTATGGAGAATTATTAACAAATCATCAAAAGGAAATATATGAAGATTTTATTTTAAATGATTTAAGTTTGGGAGAAATCGCAGAAGAAAGAGGAATATCAAGACAAGGTGTTCACGATTTGGTAAAAAGATGTGACAAGACCTTAAATGGTTATGAAGAAAAGTTACATTTACTTGAACGATTTTCCAAAACCAAACAGGATGTTGAAACAATTTGCCGGTTGGCAGACAGCAAGGATGAAAACAATATTCATCAGATTAAAGAGATTGCACAGGAAATTTTAGATAATTACTAGGAGGTAGGGCTTTGGCATTTGAAAGCTTATCCGATAAATTACAAAATATATTCAAAAATCTTAGAAGTAAGGGCAGACTTACTGAAGATGATGTAAAGGCAGCCTTAAAGGAAGTAAAGATTGCTTTATTAGAGGCTGATGTAAACTTTAAAGTAGTAAAAGATTTTACCAAAAAGGTAAATGAAAGAGCCATAGGTCAGGATGTTCTTACAAGCTTGACACCGGGACAGATGGTTATAAAGATTGTAAATGAAGAGTTAACTGCACTGATGGGCTCTGAAACAACAGAACTTAAGTTGTTAAGCAATGATCAGATTACAGTTATTATGATGATGGGTCTTCAGGGTGCAGGTAAAACTACAACAACTGCAAAGATTGCAGGAAAGTTAAAGGAAAAAGGCAGAAAGCCTTTACTTGTTGCATGTGATATTTACAGACCGGCAGCTATTGAACAGTTAAAAATCAACGGTGAAAAGCAGAAGGTTCCTGTATTTTCAATGGGTGATAAGCAAAAGCCTTTAAACATTGCAAAGGCAGCCATTGAGCATGCAAAGAAAAATGGAAACAATGTTGTTATCTTAGACACGGCAGGTCGTTTACACGTAGATGAAGACATGATGAATGAACTTGTTGAAATACGTGAAAATATTGACATTACCCAGACTGTTTTGGTTGTAGATGCCATGACTGGTCAGGACGCAGTAAATGTTGCAAAAGAATTTAATGAAAAAATAGGAATTGACGGTATCGTTGTTACAAAGCTAGACGGTGATACAAGAGGTGGTGCTGCATTATCAATAAAGGCAGTTACCGGAAAGCCTATTTTATATATTGGTATGGGTGAGAAACTTTCTGATTTGGAACAGTTCCATCCTGACAGAATGGCTTCCCGTATTTTAGGTATGGGTGATGTTTTGTCACTGATTGAAAAGGCAGAACAGGCAATTGACCAGGACAAGGCAAAAGAAATGGAGCAAAGACTTAAGAAAGCTCAGTTTACTTTTGACGATTATTTAGAGTCAATGAGTCAGATTAAAAACATGGGTGGTTTATCATCGCTTCTTAATATGCTACCGGGTGTTGGTGGTCAGATTAAAAGTGACATGCTACCTGATGAAAAGCAACTTGGAAAGATTGAAGCTATTATTTATTCAATGACCAAGGCTGAAAGAGGCAATCCTGACTTGCTTAACCCTTCCAGAAAGCAACGTATTGCAAAGGGAGCAGGGGTTGACATCAGTGAGGTAAACAAACTTGTCAAACAGTTTGATCAAGCAAAGAAAATGATGAAGAATATGCCTGGACTTATGGGCGGCAAAGGAAAACGTAGAGGTGGATTTAAAATGCCTTTTGGCTTTTAAACATATATATTTAATTTAAGAAAATTTTTTGGAGGTACATTTAAAATGGCAGTAAAGATGAGATTAAAAAGAATGGGTAAGAAGAGACATCCTATTTACAGAATAGTAGTTGCTGATTCAAGAGCACCTAGAGATGGTAGATTCATCGAAGAAATCGGTACTTATGATCCAAATCAGGAACCAAGCGTGTTTGACGTAAATGAAGAAGCTGCAAAGAAATGGTTAGCAACAGGAGCACAGCCAACAGAAACAGTTGGAAAGCTTTTAAAAATTGCTGGTATTGAAAAATAATAGCGGAGGGCAAATTCATGAAAGAATTGGTAGAAACAATTGCAAAAGCACTTGTTGACTCTCCAGATGAAGTTGTAGTTACAGAAACTGATGGTGATAGAGAGATTCTTATTACTTTACATGTTGCACAGGATGATATGGGCAAAGTTATTGGAAAGCAGGGAAGAATTGCAAAAGCTATCCGTTCAGTAGTAAAGGCTGCATCTTCAAAATGCGATAAAAAAGTTAAAGTAGAAATTAAATAGTTTACTTTAATACAAGTGCAACAAGGCTGGAAAAATCCAGCCTTGTTTACTATATGTAGAGGAAAAAATATGGAAGAATATTTAAGAGTTGGTGTTATTACAAATTCTCACGGAATAAAGGGAGAAGTAAAAGTTTATCCAACAACAGATGATATAAAAAGATTTGATTATTTAAAAGAAGCAATAATTGATACAGGAAAAGAATATATCAATGTAAATGTATCAGGAGTAAAATACTTTAAAAATATGGTTATATTAAAATTTAAAGAATATGACAATATCAATGATATTTTGCAGTTCAAGGGAATGGATTTGTTAGTCACAAGGGACAATGCAATTCCTCTTGAAGATGGAGAATATTTTATTGGAGACCTGATTGGCTGCAAAATAGTCACAGATCAGGGAGATGACTTTGGAAAATTAACAGATGTTCTTGAAACAGGTGCCAATGGTGTTTATGTTGTAAAAACAAATGACAACAAAGAGGTACTTTTGCCGGTTATAGAACAATGTATATTAGATAGAGATGTAGAAAATAAAGTGATTACCGTACACATAATGAAAGGATTGTTAGATTAATGAATTTTCACGTATTAACTCTTTTTCCTGAAATGATTGAGCAGGGAGTAAATACAAGTATTACAGGAAGAGCAATATCAAATGGGCTTATTTCTCTTAATACTATAAATATAAGAGATTTTTCAGACAATAAATACGGTCATATAGATGATTATCCTTATGGTGGTGGGGCAGGTATGGTGATGCAACCGGGACCGGTTTATGACAGTTATCAATCGGTTGTAAATCAGATTGGCTACAAACCAAGAGTTGTATATCTCACACCACAGGGCAAAGTATTTAATCAACATATGGCAGTAGAGTTTTCAAAAGAAAAGGATTTAGTTTTTCTTTGTGGACATTATGAAGGTATTGACGAACGTGTTCTTGAAATGATTGTTACAGACAATGTTTCTATTGGAGATTATGTTTTAACAGGTGGAGAGTTACCTTCTATGGTTATGATAGATGCAATTTCAAGACTTGTACCGGGAGTTCTAAACAATGATGATTCGGCTGAGTTTGAGTCATTTAATGACAATTTACTTGAATACCCACAGTATACAAGACCGGCAGAATTTATGGGCAAGGAAGTTCCACCTATACTTTTATCAGGAAATCATCCAAAAGTAGACCAATGGAGAAGAGAACAATCTATTATCAGAACCATAGAAAGAAGACCTGATTTGATGGAAGATGCCAATCTTACAAAGGATGACATAAAATTCATAAAAACACTTGATAAATAAAAGAAATTATGTTATTATAACAGACGCTGTATAAAAAATGATGGTCCTCTGTTACATTATGTATTAAGAACATCGGAATAAATAAGGAGGAAGTTATGCAGGAATTAATCAAAGAAATTGAACAAGCACAGATTAAAGAAGTTACACCTTTTAACGTAGGTGACACAATCAAGGTTCATGCCAAGATTGTAGAAGGAAACAGAGAAAGAATTCAGGTTTTTGAAGGACTTGTAATTAAAAAACAGGGTGGAAGCAACAGAGCTACTTTCACAGTAAGAAAGAATTCAAACGGAATCGGCGTTGAAAGAACATGGCCTTTATACTCACCATCAATCGCAAACATTGAAGTAGTTAGACAGGGTAAAGTAAGACGTGCTAAACTTAACTACATCAGAAGCAGAGTTGGTAAGGCTGCTAAGGTAAAAGAATTAGTTAAATAATTATTACTTTCAAAAAGGAGCGGGTTTTACTCGTTCCTTTTTTGTTACAGCACCATAGGAATTTATTACATCTATGTTTATACAATTTTTAGGAAAGCAGAACTTAAAATTCAGGTGTTATGACAATAAAAAAGGCAGGAGGAAATATGGATTATCAGTGGTTTCCTGGGCATATGACAAAAGCTATGCGCCAGATGAAAGAAGATATTAAATTAATAGATTTGGTTATTGAACTGTTAGATGCAAGAATCCCTTTAAGTAGTAGAAATCCTGAAATTGACAATTTAGGCCAAAACAAGGCAAGACTAGTACTTTTAAACAAGTCAGATTTGGCTGATGAGGCTGAAAATAATAAATGGATAGAATATTTTAAAGAAAAAGGTATTGTTGCTTTAAAGATAAATTCAAAAAATAAACAGGGAATAAAAGAAATAAACAATGCTGTAAATATTGCCTGTAAAGAGAAAATTGAAAGAAACAAAAAGCGTGGTATTATAAACAGACCTATTAGAGCCATGGTAGTTGGTATACCAAATGTTGGAAAATCCACATTTATAAACGCTTACGCCGGCAAAAACTGTGCCAAAACAGGCAATAAGCCAGGTGTTACAAAGGGAAAACAGTGGATTAGATTAAATAAAAATCTAGAACTTCTTGATACTCCGGGAGTTTTGTGGCCAAAGTTTGACGACCAGCTAACAGGTATGCATCTGGCATTTATCGGTTCAATGAATGATAATATTTTAGATGTGCAGGAATTGGCATATCAACTTATAAAATTACTGGCAGATTTGTATCCTAATGCCATTAAAGATAGATATTCTATAGAAGGTGACAAGGATCCTTTACAGGTTATGTATCAGGTAGCTGAAAAGCGTGGTTGTAAATTAAAGGGCAATCAACCTGATTTGGATAAAACAAGTGGTATTATTTTAGATGATTTCAGAAGTGGTAAACTTGGAAGAATTTCTATAGACAGATAAGGTTAATTATGAGTAAAAGTATAAGTGATATCAAAAATGAATTAAATAATCTGGATATAACAAATTATCTTGATTTTGCAAAAGAATATGCCATGGATCAGCGAAGTGGTGTTCAAAAGATTGTTCAAAAAGCAAATAAAGACTTTGAAAAGTATCAGTTGGAAATAAAGCGAACATATGAATTACAATTTTTTGAAAGAAAATATGCCGATTATCAGTTTATATGTGGAATCGATGAGGTAGGAAGAGGACCTTTGGCAGGTCCTGTTGTTGCAGGTGCAGTTATTTTACCAAAAGACTGCAATATTTTGTATATTAATGACTCAAAAAAACTTTCTGCATCAAAAAGAGAGAAACTGTTTGACGTTATTATGGAAAAAGCTGTTAGTGCAAAAACAGCTATGGTTTCTCCTGAAAGAATTGATGAAATAAACATTCTTCAGGCTACATATGAGGCAATGAGACAGGCCATTGGTTTGCTTGACCCCTCACCTGATCTTTTGTTAAATGATGCAGTAAATATACCTGGAATTACACAAAAACAGGTTCCTATCATAAAAGGTGATGCCAAAAGTATTTCCATTGGAGCTGCCAGCATTATTGCAAAGGTTACAAGGGACAATATGATGGTAGAATATGATAAAATATTTCCACAATATGGCTTTGCATCAAACAAAGGATATGGTTCAAAAGAACATATCAATGCATTAAAGGAATTTGGCCCATGTTCAATACATAGAAAGACATTTATAACACATTTTGTTTAAGATAATAATGTATATAAAAAAGTTTAAAATAAAATAATGATTAATATTTAGAAAAAATATTAAAAAATGCAATAAATTAATATTTATAAGTTTTGAATGAAAGAAAAGGGGGAATATGGATAAAAGAATTGTTGGCGGTTTATATGAACAAAGGGCAATGAACTACCTTTTGAAAAATGGATTTTGTATAATAGATACAAATTACAGATGTAGACTTGGAGAAATAGACATCATTGCCATAAAAGATGAAATACTTAGGTTTATTGAAGTGAAATACCGTAAGAACAATAGCTTTGGCGAGCCTTATGAGGCTGTAACCAAATCAAAACAGAGAAAAATAATTAAAACTGCGATGTGGTATTTAAATTTAAATGCAAAATACCAAAACAGTCAATGTAGTTTTGATGTGATTTCCATAACAGACAGTGAAATAATATATTTAGAAAATTGTTTTGGAGAAATATAATGAATATAATTGGTTTAAACAAAAACAATCATAATTCCACTACAATTAAGTGGAAAAATAATATTCCATACATTTCATATAAAGCACTTGAAAATATTCCGTGGCTTACACATGGCTTTTCTACAAGAATGGGTGGTATAAGCACAGACTATTTAAGCTCCATGAATTTGGGAAGTGGTCGTGGTGACAGTGTAGAAAATGTTATTAAAAATCATGAATTAATAGCAGGTGCAATAGGCTTTGATGCTCACAACATTGTTGCAGCAAAACAGACGCATACTACAAATGTGAAAATTGCCTCTAAAAGTGACAGAGGAAAAGGTGTTTATTTTGAAAGAGATTATGATAATATTGACGGTCTTATAACAAATGAAAAAAATATAGTTCTTGCAACATATTTTGCTGACTGTGTGCCATTATTTATAGTTGATACAAAAAACAAGGCCATCGGGCTGTCTCATTCAGGATGGCGTGGTACAGTTGCTAAAATGGGAAAAGTTACCATAGAAAAGATGATAAATCTATATGGTACCAATCCAAAAGATGTTATAGCATGTATTGGACCATCTATTTGTCAGAGTTGCTATGAAATAAGTAAGGACGTGGCAGATGAGTTTATTAAAGCTTTTCCAAACAACATAGACCGGATTTTAATTGAAAAATCAAATGACAAGTATTTACTTGATTTATGGATGTGCAACAAACTGATTTTTAAAGATGCAGGTGTTTTGGACGAAAACATACATATGCCTGATATTTGTACATGTTGCAATGAAAGTGTTATGTTTTCACATAGAGCTTCTAAAGGTAAAAGAGGAAATTTAGCAGCCTTTTTAGAATTGAAATAAAAATTTTACAAATATAAAATTTACAAATATAAACTGATATTGTAAAATCTAACAGTGAGGTAAAAAATATGAGTAAACCAATTGTTGCCATAGTAGGCAGACCGAATGTTGGAAAATCAACATTATTTAATGCATTAGCAGGAGAAAAAATATCTATAGTAAAAGATACTCCCGGTGTTACAAGAGATAGAATATATGCTGATATTGATTGGCTTAATTATAATTTTACAATGATAGATACAGGTGGTATTGAACCTGACAGTAATGATATTATTTTGTCTCAAATGAGAGAACAGGCACAGATTGCTATTGATACTGCTGATGTTATTATATTTATGACAGATGTTAAACAAGGTTTGATAGATGCTGATGCAAAAGTAGCAGATATGTTAAGACGAAGCAGAAAACCGGTTATTTTAGTTGTAAATAAAGTAGATAACTTTAATAGAATGATGGCAGATGTCTATGAGTTTTATAATTTAGGTATTGGTGATCCTGTACCTATTTCTGCATCTCAAAAAAGTGGCTTAGGAGATATGCTTGATAAGGTGGTTGAACATTTCCATTCTCTTAATTTAGAAGAGGAAGAAGACGAAAGACCTAAAGTTGCTATTGTTGGAAAGCCAAATGTTGGAAAATCATCTATTATTAACAAGTTAACGGGACAGAGTCGTGTGATTGTATCAAATATTGCAGGAACAACACGAGATGCTATTGATACAGATGTGAAATACAATGGAAAAGAATATGTTTTCATAGATACGGCAGGTATTAGAAGAAAATCAAAAGTAAAAGAAGAAATAGAAAGATACAGTGTTATCAGAACGGTTACAGCTGTTGAAAGAGCAGATGTAGTTGTTATTGTAATTGATGCAACAGAAGGTGTAACAGAGCAGGATGCAAAGATTGCAGGTATTGCCCATGAAAATGGTAAGGGAATTATTATTGCCGTAAACAAATGGGATGCCATTG
Source organism: uncultured Eubacterium sp. (assembly GCA_900550135.1). Classification (GTDB taxonomy): domain Bacteria; phylum Bacillota; class Clostridia; order Lachnospirales; family Lachnospiraceae; genus Eubacterium_G. The sequence goes on along the minus strand of URQO01000005.1, from coordinate 41,889 downwards.
AAAAGAATGACAAAACTGTATATGAATACAAGAATAAAGTCAGACAGGTTTTATCCTTTATGCAGTATGCAGAGATTATGTTCATTTCTGCAAAAACAGGTCAGAGGTTGCCAAAACTTTTTGAAATGATTGATATGGTTATTGAAAATCATTCGCTAAGAATTGAAACAGGTGTTGTTAATGAAATAATGGCAGAGGCTGTTGCAATGCAGCAACCACCATCAGATAAGGGTAAACGTTTAAGACTTTACTATATTACTCAGGTGTCGGTAAAGCCGCCTACATTTGTTATTTTTGTAAACGACAAGGAGTTGATGCATTTTTCTTATACAAGATACATTGAAAATCGTATAAGAGAAGCATTTGGCTTTAGAGGGACGCCATTGCGATTTATTATTCGTGAAAGAAACGACAAATAATTTTAATAAGAGGTGATATATATGGTTTGGCAAAAAATTGTATGTATAATTATCGGATATTGTTTTGGTCTTATACAAACCGGTTTTATTATAGGAAAGATTAATCACATTGATATAAGAGAGTATGGTAGTGGAAACTCAGGTACAACTAACACTATGCGTACACTTGGAAAAAAATATGGTTTTATTACATTTTTTGGAGATGCACTAAAGGCTGTTTTTGCAGTGATGTTAACTTATTTTTTGTTTAAAAGTTCATGCGAAAAGGATATGATGGTTATAGCACTTTATACAGGTCTTGGTACAATACTTGGACATAACTTTCCAATTTATATGCATTTTAAAGGTGGAAAAGGTATAGCAACTTCATCAGGAGTAATTTTTTCTCTGGCATTTTTTGACTGGAAGTTTTTAGCTTTAGGCTTTTTTACATTTTTTATTGCTTTAGCATTAACAAAATACGTTTCATTTAGTTCTCTTTGTCTTATGACAGGGTTCTTTATAGAAATGATTGTTTGGGGTCAGCTTGGTATGGTTCATAATCTTAATCCAAACGAAAAAATAGAAGCGTACATTTTAGTTGGAATTATGACAGTTTTGTCATATATACGACATAAAGATAATATTAAAAGACTGATCGATGGCACGGAAAGAAGAATTGGTCAGAAAAAGGAGGCATAATATGTCAAAAGTAACAGTATTAGGCGGTGGAGGATGGGCTATTGCCTTAGCAAAAGTATTATATGAAAACGGTCATAATGTTACATTATGGTCAGCCCTTGAGAAGGAAGTTAAAGCGTTAAGCGAGGAAAGGGAAAATAAAATTTGCCTGCCGGGTATTCATATTCCTGAAAAAATTGAAATCTCAGGAGATTTGGAATATGCTGTTAAAGGCTCTGAGATGATAGTAATGGCTGTTGCTTCATCATTTGTAAGAAGTACATCTGCCCGTTTAAAGGATTTAGTTCCTAAAGGTCAGATTATTGTAGATGTTGCAAAAGGTATAGAAGATAAGACTTTCTTTACAATGACAGACATTATGGAAGATGAAATTCCAACATGCGAAGCTGTTGTTTTATCCGGTCCAAGTCACGCAGAAGAAGTTGCAAGAAAAATACCAACTACAGTTGTTGTTGGGGCAAAGAAAAAAGAAGTAGCACAGAAAGTTCAGTCCCTGTTTGGAAGCAAATATTTTAGAACATATATTAGTCCTGACAGAAAGAGTATTGAACTTGGTGGTGCACTTAAAAATGTTATTGCACTTGCTGCAGGTATTATTGACGGACTTGGATTTGGTGACAATACTGAGGCTGCTCTTATTACAAGAGGAATTAAGGAAATTACAGCTCTTGGTGTAAAAATGGGAGGACACTCACGTACATTCAATGGATTGTCCGGAATTGGTGATTTGATTGTTACATGTAACAGCAAACATTCAAGAAACAGAAGAGCCGGTGTTTTAATTGGAAAAGGTTATACTTTAGATCAGGCTGTTGCTGAGGTGAAAATGGTTGTAGAAGGTGCAGTTTCTGCAAAGGCAGCTTTTGAACTTGCAAAGAAATATGATGTGGACATGCCTATTGTTGAGGCTGTAAACAGAGTTTTATTTGAAGATAAATCAGCACAGGAAGCCATGTGGGAATTGATGGAAAGAGAACAAACTAACGAATTCAGTGATTTAGAATGGAACTAAAAAATATAATATAAAAGTATTATATTGAAGGAGAAACTATTAATGGATCATAGCAGGATAGATCAAACAAAAAGCAAAGGAAAAAAAGGAATAGCAACATTTTTATTCAGTCGTATTTTTATATTTGGCTTGATGGTACTGTTGCAAGTGTTGTTTATGGTTTTGTTGGCATACAATGCAACACTTAGCAAAGGTTTTAACTCTGTTGTTATAATACTTCAAATCTTGTTAGTTATTTATCTTGTAAATGATAAAACAGACCCTACAATGAAATTAATATGGGTTATTTTTATTATGTTTGTTCCAGCCCTTGGAGTAATGATGTATTTGTACGTTAAGTTCCAACCAGGTTCAATAAAACTACGCAAAAGGATTGAAAGCATTGATTTAAAATCTAAAAAGTATCTTCAAACAGACAGACAGATATATAACGATTTACAGATTCAGGATAAACAGATGTCTATGATTGGAAAATATATTTATGATCACACAGGATGTCCGGTTTATAAAAATACAGATGTTACATATTTAAACTGTGGCGAAGAAAAATATACTGCATTAATTAATGCATTGGAAGAGGCACAGGATTTTATTTTTATGGAATACTTTATAATAGAACGTGGAAAAGTCTGGGATTCTATTGTAGATATTCTTGAAAGAAAAGTAAAACAGGGAGTTGAAGTAAGAGTAATGTATGACGGTTTGTGTTCTCTTACAAAACTTCCAATTGGATATTTTAAAGAATTAAGAAAACTTGGAATACAGTCAAAAACATTTGCTCCGGCAAGACCATTTTTTACAACGCAACAAAATAACAGAGATCATAGAAAAATAGTTGTAATTGATGGTAAGGTAGCCTTTACAGGTGGCATAAATCTTGCAGATGAATATATGAATCTTGTTAACAAATTTGGTTATTGGAAAGATACTGCAGTGATGCTTGAAGGAGATGCTGCAAGAACATATACATTATTGTTTTTACAGATGTGGAATATTACAGAAAGAAAGATTGGAAGTTTTGACAAATATTTAAATGTTCCAATTGAAAAAGTATATGATGAAAACGGTTATGTAATAGGATACGGTGATGACCCTCTTGACCAGGAAAGAATTGGCGAATCGGTTTATTTGCATATAATCAATACCGCAACAAGATATTTGCATATTAGTTCGCCATATCTTATTTTAGATAATGTAATGATGTCGGCTCTTAAATTTGCAGCAAAACGTGGCGTTGATGTGAAAATTATTGTGCCGGGTATTCCTGATAAGGCATATGCTTTTTGTATTGCAAGAACTTATTATAAAGAATTAATTGAGGCAGGTGTGGAAATATATGAATATACTCCCGGGTTTAATCACGCAAAAATGTTTGTAAGCGATGATGAAAAAGCCACTGTAGGTACAATTAATTTGGATTATAGAAGTTTATATTTACATTTTGAAAATGGATGTTTTTTGTATAAAAACAAGGCAGTTTATGATGTAGAAGAAGATATATTACAAATGATAAATGAATCTAAAAAGATTTCGTTAATTGAATGTAGAAACAGACCAATATGGTATAAGGCGTGCGGTAAGTTATTAAGACTTTTGGCTCCCCTTATGTAATAAAAAACCTCTTATTGCATATATTTTAGTATTAATGTATGTAAGGGAGGTTTTTATGGATTTTAATGTATATAAAGACATTGAAAAAAGAACAAAAGGGGAGATTTACATAGGGGTTGTTGGTCCTGTAAGAACAGGAAAATCAACTTTTATTAAAAATTTTATGGATGTGGCAGTTGTTCCAAAGATTTTAGATGAAAATGAGTTGAAAAGAGCACAGGATGAATTGCCACAATCTTCTTCAGGCAAAACAATTATGACTACTGAGCCCAAATTTATTCCTAGCAAAGCAATATCCATTGACATAGGAAACACTGCAAAAGTAAAAGTCAGACTAATTGACTGCGTTGGATTTATGGTAAACGGTGCTACCGGACACATGGAAGAGGAAAAAGAAAGAATGGTTAAAACACCATGGTTCGATTATGATATTCCTTTTTCAAAGGCAGCCGAAATTGGTACTGAAAGGGTTATTTCAAAACATTCAACTATTGGAATTGTTGTGACAAGTGATGGTAGTTTTACAGATTTGAGTGTGGATGAGTACAACAAAGCGTTGGAAAAGACAATAGTTCATCTTAAAGATATAAATAAACCGTTTATTATTCTTGTAAACTCAACAGATCCAATGTCCGAAGAATGCCAAAAACTAAAAGAAAAGATTAGCAAAAAATATAACGTATCAACTATTGCACTTAACTGTTTAAAGTTAAATGAGCAAAAAATAAATGAAATACTTGAAAATATTTTATTTGAATTCCCAGTATCTGAAATTGTGTTTAATTTACCAAAATGGTTGGAAATAATGGACTTTAACCATCCTTTAATTCAATACATAGTAAATTACTCAAAGGAAATATTGGATAAAATTATAAAAATAAAAGATGTAAAAACTCTTAAACTTCTACCTGATAAAGAATTTGTAAAAAGTGCAAATATGTCAGGAATAGAATTGTCCAACGGAAAAATGACAGTTAATCTTGAAATAGATGAAGGATATTACTACAAAACTTTGTCAGAAATTACAGGTGTCACAATCAACAATCAACTTCAACTTATAAAACTAGTTAAGGAGATGGCAGAAAAGAGAAGAAGTTACGAAAAAGTAAATGATGCAATAAACAATGTAAGGAATACAGGGTATGGCATAGTAACTCCTGAAAAAGAAGATATAGTTCTTGAAAATCCTGAACTTATAAAACAGGGAAATAAGTTTGGTGTAAAAATAAAAGCAACTGCACCGTCAATACATTTTGTAAAGGCAAATATTTTAACGGAAATTTCTCCTATTATTGGTGAGGAATCTCAGGCAAAAGACTTAATAGACTTTATAAATAACAAAGAAGATGAGCAGGATATATGGGAGACCAATATATTTGGAAAATCTATTGGTCAGATTGTAGATGAGGGAATAACAAACAAAATTAATAATTTGACAGAAGATACAAGATCAAGAATGCAGGGAACAATAGAAAAAATTACAAACGATCAAAGTCGTGGTGTAATTTGCATCCTTCTTTGATTTAAAGATTTAAGTGTTAAAACACAGATATCCTGATTATAGGGGGATGCCCTAATGCTATAATTAAAAAACCAGGGGATTTTACAAAAATAAGGCAATGCTTTATTGTAAAATCCTTTTTACTATGTTAAAATTATTATTTGATTGAACAAAAAAGCTATAAAAGGAGAAGGATTATGAACACATACGAAGAATTAAAAGCGCGTGGCCTTATTGCACAGGTTACAGATGAAGCTTTAATTAGTGATTTAATAAATAAAGGAGAAGCGGTTTTCTATATTGGTTTTGATCCAACAGCGGATAGTCTTCATGTAGGTCATTTTATGGCTCTTTGTTTAATGAAGAGATTACAGATGGCTGGTAATAAGCCTATTGCATTACTTGGTGGTGGTACAGCTATGATTGGTGATCCATCAGGTAAAACTGATATGAGAAAGATGATGACAAAAGAAACTATTGACCATAATATTGAATGTTTTAAAAAGCAGATGAGTAAATTTATTGATTTCTCAGACGGTAAAGCATTAATGGTAAACAATGCTGACTGGTTAATGGATTTAAATTATATTGATGTTTTAAGAGAAGTTGGACCACACTTTAGTGTAAACAGAATGTTAACAGCAGAATGTTACAAGCAGAGAATGGAAAGAGGACTTAGCTTCTTGGAATTTAATTATATGATTATGCAGAGTTATGACTTCTATAAGTTATTTCAGGATTATGGATGTAACCTTCAGTTTGGTGGAGATGATCAGTGGAGTAACATGCTTGGTGGTACAGAACTTATCAGACGTAAGTTAGGAAAAGACGCATCAGCCATGACTATTACATTACTTCTTAATTCAGAAGGAAAGAAGATGGGTAAAACTGTTAGTGGTGCTGTTTGGCTTGATCCTGAAAAAACATCACCATACGAATTCTTCCAGTACTGGAGAAACGTCGATGACGCAGATGTTATTAAGTGCTTAAAGATGCTTACATTCCTTCCATTAGAAGAAATCGAAGAAATGGAAAAATGGCAGGGCGCTGAACTTAATAAGGCAAAAGAAATTTTAGGATATGAGTTAACAAAATTAGTTCATGGCGAAGAAGAAGCAAAGAAAGCTTTGGATGCTGCGAAGAATATGTTTGCAAAAGGTGGTATTTCAGGCGATTTACCAACTACAGCGTATGCAAAAGATGAATTAGAAAAGGGTATTGATATCCTTACTATTTTAGTAGATACAAAACTTGCAAAATCAAGAAGTGAAGCAAGAACTTTAGTAAACCAGAACAGTGTTTCTGTAAATGGTGAAAAAGTAAATGCAATAGATAAAAAAATAACTACAGCTGATTACAATGAAGATGGCGTTATCTTAATCAAAAAAGGTAAGAAAGCATTCCATCAGATTAAAGCTGATTAGTTTAGGAGGAACTTATAATGAAGAAATATGGATTAAATGAATTAAGACAAATGTTTTTAGATTTCTTTGAATCAAAAGGACATTTAGTAAAAAACAGTTATTCATTAGTACCACACAATGATAATAGTTTATTACTTATAAATGCAGGAATGGCTCCTTTAAAGCCTTATTTTACAGGTCAGGAAGTTCCACCTAGAACACGTATGGCAACATGCCAGAAATGTATCAGAACAGGTGATATTGAAAATATTGGAAAAACTGCAAGACATGGTACATTTTTTGAAATGTTAGGAAATTTCTCTTTTGGAGATTATTTTAAACATGAAGCCATTCATTGGTCTTGGGAATTTTTAACAGAAGTCGTAGGACTTGAAGCTGACAGATTGTATCCATCAGTTTATTTGGAAGATGATGAAGCTTTTGATATTTGGAATAAAGAAATGGGAATTCCAAAAGAAAGAATTTTCAAATTTGGAAAAGAAGACAACTTCTGGGAGCATGGTGCAGGTCCTTGTGGTCCATGCTCAGAAATATACTATGACCGTGGAGAAAAATATGGCTGTGGAAAGCCCGGATGTACAGTAGGATGTGAATGTGACAGATATATTGAAATCTGGAACAACGTATTTACACAGTTTGAAAATGATGGAAAAGGCAATTACACAACATTAAAGCAGAAAAATATTGATACAGGTATGGGTCTTGAAAGACTTGCAACTGTAGTTCAGGATGTTGATTCTATTTTTGACGTTGATACAATTAAGGCTTTACGTGATAAAGTTTGTGAAATTTCCGGAAAAGAATACAAGAAAGAATATAAATGGGATGTTTCAATTAGAATAATAACAGATCATATCAGATCAGCTACATTTATGATTTCAGATGGTATTATGCCATCAAATGAAGGCAGAGGATATGTGCTTAGAAGATTAATCAGACGTGCTGCAAGACACGGCAGACTTCTTGGAATAGATGGAATGTTCCTTTCTAAACTTTCAAAAACTGTAATTGAAAGTTCTAAAGATGGTTATCCTGAACTTGAAGAAAAGCAAAACATGATTTTCAAGGTGTTAACAGAAGAAGAAAATAAGTTTAACAAAACTATTGATACAGGTCTTAACATTTTATCAGAAATGGAATCAAAGATGTCTGAAGAAGGAAGTAAGACTTTGTCAGGTAATGATGCATTTAAGTTATATGATACTTACGGCTTTCCACTTGATCTTACAAAAGAAATTCTTGAAGAAAAAGGATTTAATGTAGATGAAGATGGCTTTAAGAAAGCAATGGAAGTTCAAAGAGAGACAGCAAGAAAAGCACGTAAAACAACAAACTATATGGGAGCTGACGAGACAGTATATGAAAGTCTTGACAAGAATTTAACATCAAGTTTTGTTGGATATGACAAGTTAGAAAATAATTCAGAAGTAACAGCTTTAACAACTGACAAAGAAGTTGTACAGGCATTAGCTGAAGGCGACAATGGTACAATTCTTGTAAATGAAACACCATTTTATGCAACAATGGGTGGTCAGTCAGGTGATAAAGGTATTATTGAAACAGCCAATGGTAAATTCCAGGTTGTTGATACTATCAAACTTCATGGCTCAATGATTGGACATGTAGGTGTTGTGACTGAAGGTATGATTCAGGTAGGAGATGCTGCTTCATTAAAGGTTGACAGTGCAAACAGAGAATCAACAGCAAAGAACCACAGTGCAACTCATTTATTACAGAAAGCACTTAAAAATGTTTTAGGTGAACATGTAGAGCAGGCAGGTTCATATGTTGATGCTGAAAGATTAAGATTTGACTTTACACATTTCCAGGCAATGACAAAAGAAGAAATTACTAAGGTTGAAGCAATTGTAAATGAACAGATTGCAAATGCATTAGATGTTGTAACAAAGGAAATGACATTAGATGAAGCAAAGAAAACAGGCGCTATGGCATTGTTTGGAGAAAAATACGGTGATAAAGTAAGAGTTGTATCAATGGGTGATTTTTCTGTTGAACTTTGTGGTGGTACTCATGTTTCCAATACAAAGGAAATATCATATTTCAAGATTGTTTCAGAAGCAGGTATTTCAGCAGGTGTAAGAAGAATTGAAGCTTTAACAGGTATTGGTTTAATTAAGCATTTTGAAGAAATGGAAAGCCTTTTAAATGAAGCATGTAAAGTTGCAAAATCAGATGTTCACAATTTAACAAAGAAAATTCATTCTTTAAATGATGAAATTAAGGCTCTTAACAGTGAAAACGAAAAGTTAAAAGCTAAGATGGCAAATGATTCAGTTGGAGATGCTTTAAACGATGTTGTAGAAGTAAATGGTATTAAACTTCTTGCTACAAAGGTTTCAGATGTTGACATGAATGGTCTTAGAAATCTTGGAGACCAATTAAAAGAAAAAATCGGTGGTGGCGTAGTTGTTATTGTTTCAACAACAGGTGATAAAGCAAATGTTATTGTCATGGCTGACGATGATGCAATTTCAAAGGGTGCCCATGCAGGAAACATGATTAAAGAAATTGCCAAATGTGTTGGTGGCGGCGGTGGTGGTCGTCCAAACATGGCACAGGCAGGTGGCAAGAATCCTGCAGGTGCTGATGAGGCAATAAGCAAAGCAAAAGATATTTTAGCTGCTCAATTAAATTAAATGTTTAATAAAGGTTGACGGTTTGAAAAAATATGATATAATGTTTAAGGTGTTTTAACACAAATACCTACAGTTTTAGGAATCTATAACTGAAGGGAGGGAAGAACAGATGTCAAGCGTTATCGTAAAAGAAAACGAATCAATCGACAGTGCATTACGTCGATTCAAGAGAAATTGCGCAAAAGCCGGAATTCAGCAGGAGATTCGTAAAAGAGAACATTACGAAAAACCAAGCGTTAAGCGTAAGAAGAAATCAGAAGCAGCTAGAAAGCGCAAATATAATTAATTATAAAGAGTCAGGATTATGTCCTGGCTCTTTTAATATATAGCGCAAAAGCATAAACAAAACCTATAAAACATACAATATGTTAAGAAATATTTATTAATAAAATCAGGAGAAGATTTGATAAATGTAGATAATAATTATGGTGTTCCAAGAGATGTGGTTTATGGTGAATGTATGCTTCAGGTAATCGGCAGAGAAGATATATTAATAGAGAATTATAAATGTATTAAAGAAATAGATGAAAATAATATAGAAATTTCATGTAGAAAATATAATGTATGCATAAAAGGAAAAAATTTATATATAAAATTTTATAATAATGAGTCAATGATTATAGGTGGAGAGTTTAATGAAATTTCATTTTTATGAGATAGAAACAGACAGAAAATATATATACAGAATATTAAACAATATTTCCCGTATTTCTTTAGAAGATATTAAGTATAAAAAACATAATATTGTATTTGTTGTAGATGCTTCATATATTCAATTATTAAAAAATATTTTTGAAGAAAAAAATATACCATTGTTAAAATGTGAAGAAAAAGGCATGTATACAATTTTAACAAACAGACTTTTTATAAAAGTATCAGGTGGTTTTTTCCTTATTTTTATAATATTTTTATTAATTTCATCAAGATATGTCTGGAATATTTCAGTTGATGGAAACTACAGTTATACAAAAGATGCAATAAAAAGATTTGTTTATTCAAAAAATATAAAAGAAGGTACAAAAATTTCAGAAATCAACTGTGATGATTTAGAAAAAAGTATCCGAAGAAAATACAATGATATCAGCTGGGTTTGTGCGGAAATAAAAGGAACAAATCTTTTGATACATATAAAAGAAAATTATATTACTGATATTCCTAAAAAGGAGAAAAGACCTTACAATCTTGTAGCAAACAAAAATGCGAAAATTATATCATGTTATGTAAGAAAAGGTGTCTTAAAAGTAAAAAAAGGAATGATAGTAAAAAAAGGAGATATTCTTATAAGCGGACTTGTTGATGTTTTTGATGAATCGGAGCAAAAAATCTTTACAAATATTCAAAAGGCTGATGGAGATGTGTATGGTTATACAAATTATAGTTACAAAGATTCTATGCAAATAAATTATCAAAAGAAAATTTATACAAAAAAATATTCCTATTATATTCCCAAAATAAAAGGATTTGATTGGAAAATAAAAAAAGAAAAAAATGTTAATGTACAGACTAAAGACATAAACATAAAAGGATTTGGGAATTATTATTTTCCTATAGCAATCGGAAAATAAACAGTAAAAAAATATGATTTAAAAAAAGATAAACGTTCCAAAAAAACTGCCAAAACCATTTTTCTTAGAAAATTAAATGTAAAATTGGCTATTATGGAGCAAAAAGGGTACAAAATAATCAAAAAAGATGTTAAAATACATAAGGAAAATAATTCCTATGTTTTGAATGCAAAAATAAGATGCATAGAAAAACTTGGAATGATATCATATATTGATGATAAAACATTATCTGACATAAAGTTAGAAAAACAAACGTCAGTAAATGAAACAAATTCCAATTGAAAGGTTATTATAAATGAGCGTAATTGAAAGTATAATAGATGTACCTGCTAACTTAGAAAAAAATGTTTTCGGACAGTTTGACAGTAACATTAAGAAAATAGAAAAAACTCTTCATGTAACTATTATTTCAAGAAATGGAGAACTTAAAATCATAGGTCAGGAAGTGGCTGCAAAAAGAGCAAAAGGTGTATTTTCCAATTTGATTGAGCTTGCAAAAAGAGGAAATGAGATTAATGAGCAAAATGTTGATTATGCTTTATCTTTAAGTTATGACAACAAAGAGTCAGCCATGCTTGAATTGGATAGCGATATTATATGTAGAACCATTATGGGAAAACCTATCAAGCCAAAAACATTAGGTCAGAAAAAATATGTAGACTTAATAAAAAATAAAATGATTGTCTTCGGAATAGGTCCTGCAGGAACCGGAAAAACATATTTGGCAATGGCAATGGCAATTACAGCCCTTAGAAACGATGAAGTAAACAAGATTATTTTAACGAGACCGGCTATTGAAGCAGGAGAAAATCTTGGATTTCTTCCCGGAGATTTACAAAGTAAGGTTGACCCATATTTAAGACCGTTATATGATGCACTGTATCAGATTATGGGAGCTGAAAGTTTTGTTTCAAATTCAGAAAAGGGTATTATCGAGGTTGCACCTTTAGCATATATGCGTGGTAGAACTTTGGACAATGCATTTATTATATTAGATGAAGCACAAAATACCACACCTGCCCAGATGAAGATGTTTTTGACCAGAATTGGTTTTGGCTCTAAAGTTATCGTAACAGGAGACCGAACTCAGAAGGATTTACCAAGAGATATGGTGTCAGGTCTTGACATTGCACTACGTGTTTTAAAAGATGTAGATGACATTGGATTTGCATTTTTGGACAATACTGATGTTGTAAGACATCCATTAGTGCAAAAGATTGTTAAGGCATATGAAGAATATGAAAACAAACAAACAAAACAAAATAAAATAACAGATAAAAAATCAAATAATAAACGTAAATTTTAATATTAATAAGGAGATAAAGTTGAGTACCTTTATTGAAAATGAATACGAAAATAAAATAGATATTGATTATGAGGATATAATAAAACAAGTCATTGAAGGGGCAATAAACTATGTGGAATGTCCATATGAGTGCGAAGTCAATGTTACAATAGTTGATAACAATATCATTCATGAAATTAATAATGAGCAAAGACAAATTGACAGACCTACAGATGTTTTATCTTTTCCATTGATTGAATATGATACTCCCGGAGACTTGTCAAATGTAGAAAAGGATATTGATTCTTTTAATCCGGATACGGGAGAACTTATGCTTGGTGACATTGTTATATCTTATGATAAAGTAAAAGAGCAGGCAAATGAATACAACCATTCTTTAAAAAGAGAATTGGCGTTTTTAACTGCTCACAGTATGTTACATCTTTTTGGATATGATCATATAGTTGATGAAGAGCGTATCAATATGGAACGTATGCAGAAAGAAATTTTAAATAATCTTAATATTACAAGGGAGAACTAATGAAGTTAAACAAAAAAATTGTGATACCAATAGTTGTATGTGCTGTTATTGCTGTGGCAGTTGTATTTTTTATCGCATTTGGTAGCACAAAGAAAACAGAAAAAGAAACTACACAGGCACAAACAACAACAAATCAGCCTGAAACAACAACAAAAGATCCTAATGCAGGAAAGATACAAAGTAAACTTACAGGTGAATATGTAAGCAAAAAGATTGCAAATAAAAGACCTGTAGCACTTATGTACAACAACATTATCAACGCAATTCCACACTCAGGACTTTCAAATGCAGATGTATGCTATGAAGCACCTGTTGAAGGTAGCATTACAAGAATAATGGGCATTTTTGAAAATTATTCAAAATTAAAAAAGATGGGTTCTGTAAGAAGCTGTAGAATTTATTATTGTGGGTTTGCCAATGAATGGGATGCAATTTACAGTCATTTCGGACAATCAAAATATGCACTTGAATATTTAAAGAGTGGTTCAATTGATACTGTCAATTCATTTAATTCAGGCAATGCATTTTTCAGAACTACAGACCGTGTGGCACCACACAACTGTTTTATTTCAGGAAAAAGTCTACAGAATGAAATAGCAAAGAAAAAATACAGAACAACATATAAAAAGAACTTTACACAGCATTTTCAGTTTAATGAAAACACATTTACACCAAATACAAAGGAAGTCGCAAACAAGGTAGAAATTGGCTACAGAATCAATGCACCTTGGTTTACATTCAACAAAAAAGACGGACAGTATTATAGATATCAGTATAATAAGAAGCATATTGATGATCAGAATAACAAACAGCTTCACTGTTCAAATATTATTATTCAATTTGTAAATTATACATTATATCCTGACAATAAGAGTCTTGATATGACTTTAACAGGTAGTGGAAGTGGCTGGTATATAACAAAGGGAAAAGCCATGAAACTTACATGGTCAAAAAGCGACAAACTATCAGGTCAGACTGAATACTACAACTCAAAAGGCGAAAAGATCAAATTAAATAAAGGAAAGACTTGGATTTGTGTTGTGGGAAATGAAGATAAAGACAGAGTAAAAATAAGTAAATAAACTAACAAAGAAAAAACAGAAAGAAAGTAATTATGAGTAAAAAATCAAAAAGCAATAGTTTTTTAATTCAGGGAAGTATACTTGCCGTTGCAGGTATTCTTGTAAGAGTAATAGGATTATTATATAGAATTCCCTTAAATAGAATATTAGGTGATGTAGGACTTGGATATTATGGTACCGCATTTGATTTCTATAATATTCTTATACTTTTGTCATCACAAAGCATGCCACTTGCTGTTTCGAAAATTATTTCAGAAAAATTAGAAAAGAAACAGTACAAAAATGCCGGAAAAGTATTTAAGGGAGCATTGTTATACGGCATAATAATTGGTGCGGCATTTGGGTTATTTTTATTCTTTGGCGCTGATTGGGTTGCAAAGACCGTTTATAAGCAGCCACCTGTTGCCGTTGCTTTAAGAGTTTTAGCACCAACACTTACTATAGCCTGTGTTTTAGGTGTTGTTCGTGGATATTTCCAAGGTATGGGAAATATGGTACCAACTGCGGTTTCACAGATCTTTGAACAGATTGTCAATGCTTTTGTTAGTATTCTTGCAGCCTACGAATTAGGTGCATATGGATACACATTGTCAAAAATTGCATCAGAGCAGGAAACTTTAAAAAGTTCATATGCTGCTGCAGGAGGAACCCTTGGAACATTGTCAGGTGCTCTTATAGCCCTTATATTTATGTTTTTCATTGTTTGGGTTAATAAAGATTATTTTAGAAAACGCGAAAAAAGAGACAAATCAGGTGTACTTGACAATTACAGTACAATTGGAAAAGTTATATTGCTTACAATTACACCTGTTTTATTAAGTACAACAATATACAATATTGGAAACTTATTGGACAATCCTATTTATCAGAATATTATGGTTGGTATTTTCCATTCTCCTGAAAAGCAAAACAGTGCTGCATGGGGAGTATATTCAGGTTATTACCGACTTCTTACAACAATGCCTATAGCAATTGCATCATCACTATCAACTGCTATTGTGCCTTCCCTTGTAAGATCGTATGTAGCAGGTGATGGCTTAGTTGTAAAAAGTAAAGTAACACTTGCACAGAAATTTTCAATGCTTATTGCATTTCCATGTGGGATGGGACTTTCGGTTTTAGGTGGACAGATAAATGCTCTTTTGTTTGGAGGAAGTATAGATGATACATCCCTTATTATGTCATTTAGTATTTTTACTGTAGTAGCATTTTCTCTGTCAACTATTAGCAATGCCATTTTACAGGGAATTGACAAACTTAATGTTCCAATAAAAAACTCTGCAATATCACTTGGTATTCATTTAATTGTTTTACCAATTTTATTGATTGTCTTTAAAATGGGAATATACGGTGTGGTTATTGGAGACTTTACATTTGCAATGACTGTAGCCCTTCTTAATTCATACTCAATTAAGAGATATTTAGGATACAAACAGGAGATTCATTATACAATCATAAGACCTTTTATATGTTCATTTGTAATGGGAATTGCATGTTTTACTGTATACAAAATTGGAATTATGATTTTATCATCAAATGCAATTTGGACAGTTATTTCAATTGGAGTGGGCGTTATAGTTTATGCAGTTGTTTTAATATTTACAAAAACCATTACTGAAGATGAATTATATTCAATTCCAAAAGGAACAAAAATAATAGGATTATTGAAAAAAATACATTTATTATAAAATAAAAAGTGAATATTATAACACTTTAATAAAAAATGTATAATATTTGAAAAAATGTAAAAAATATATGCAAGGAGTTATAAAATGAACAAACGTGCATATATTTTTTATTTATCAGTATTTATAGTTGGTTTCGTAATAGCATTTTTTTGTGGAATGAAAGCAGTGTTGGAGGATTATTACAATGTGGTTAACACTGAGCAAACAAATCAGAACAATAATTCAAAAAAAGAAGATGGCTATTGGGTTAAAGCAATTTCCGGAACTATTTTTGTATATAAAAGTGACAAAGAAACTTTAGTAGCGGAAACTGACATAAAAATTTCAAATTTAACAGACAAAGAAAAAAGAATTTTAGAAGATGGTATTTATCTTGAAAATTCCGAAGAACTATTCAAATATTTAGAAGCAAATACAAGTTGAAGAAAGATGAGGATTGTTTTATGAAAACAATTGTAATAGGTGGCGGTGCTGCCGGCATGACAGCTGCAATTACTGCTGCAGAAAACAAAAACCAGGTGACAGTAATAGAACACAAAAACCAAATAGGCAGGAAAATAAATATAACAGGAAACGGGCATTGCAATATTTCAAACTTAAGTCTTGATTCTTCAAAATATTATGGAGACAAAGACTTTATACATAGTGTATTGGAAAGAATAAACACAGATAAAATCATTAGTTTTTTTGAAGACAGAGGGCTAATGTTGTTTGATAGAAACGGTTATCTTTACCCTTTAGGAATGCAGGCAACTACAGTTTCTGATTTTTTGAGAGAAACAGCATTAAATAATAATGTTAAAATTAAAACTAATAATGAAATAAAAAGTATAAAACATGTTAAAGATAAATATGTAATTGATATTGGCATTGAACTTGAATGTGACAAATTAATTGTTGCAACCGGTGGGAAAAGTTTTGCTAATACCGGTTCAGATGGAAGTGGATATAATATTGCAAAAAACTTTGGACATACATTAAGTCTTTTAAAACCGGCCTTGACAGCTCTTGTTTTAGAAAAATGTAGTTTAAATAAAGCTTCAGGTGTAAGAATTCAAGGAAAGGTAAGCAATGTTTCAAATTCATATACCGGTGAACTTCAAATCACTGATTATGGTATCTCAGGTATTCCTGTATTTAATTTAAGTAGAACAGTAGAAGAAAATTCATATATTACAATTGACTTTATGCCGGGATATACTAAAAAAGACTTAAAAATATCCCTTATAAATATATTCAACAATTTTAAAAATCAAACGGTTACCAACTCTCTACATTACATGTTTAATGAAAAAATTGCACTTTTCTTAACAAAGGAATGCAACCTTGAAAAAGTAAAATGTAAAGATATTACGGACATACAGTTTGAAGAATTATTAAATATAATAAAAAATTATAAAGTAAAAGTCTTAAAAACAAGAGGATTTGATTATGCACAGGTAACAGCCGGTGGAGTTGATGTAACAGAAGTTGATAAAAATACTATGGAATCAAAAATTCATAAAAACTTGTATTTTGCAGGTGAAATTCTTGATGTTGATGGTATTTGTGGTGGATATAATCTTCATTTTGCCTGGGCAACAGGTATTTTGGCAGGAGGATGTAAAGGGTAATGGTTTTAGTTAAAGTTTCAAATATAAAATTACCAATAGATAAAGATGAAAATGATGCTTTAGAGAAAGCATTGAAAAAATCAGGCATTTCCCAAAATGACATAGATTCATGGAAGGTATTAAAGTATTCCGTTGACGCAAGAAAAAAAGATAAAATCGAAAAAATATTTTCAATTGGAATATATGTAAAAAAATATACAAAAAACAGAAAAGATGTTTCAATAGTTAAAGAAAAAAAGTATACATATTCTGTTAGTGGAACAAAAACATTAAATAACAGGCCAATTGTTGTTGGTTTCGGACCGGCAGGAATGTTTGCCTCTCTTTTACTTGCCCAAAACGGATACAATCCTATTATTATTGAACGTGGCAGTGATGTTGATACACGGGCAAAAGCAGTTGAAGATTTTTGGAAAACAGGAATTTTAAATATTAATACAAATGTACAATTTGGCGAAGGAGGTGCCGGTACATTTTCTGACGGTAAATTAAATACAGGCATAAAAGATAAAGAAAATCGTATCCGGTTTGTACTTGAAACATTTGTGAAATTTGGTGCAGATAAAAAAATACTTTATGAATCAAAACCGCATATTGGAACCGATATATTAAAAAAAGTAGTTTACAATATGAGACAGTATATTATCAAAAAAGGAGGAACATTCTTTTTTGATACATTAGTTGATAAAATATATTACAGCAACGGCAGAATTTCAAAAATAACTACTTCAAATGGAAAAGTATTTGAAGCAGAACTGTGTATTTTAGCAATTGGTCACAGTGCAAGAGATACTTTTGAAATGCTTTATGATGAAGGTGTAAAAATTGAACCAAAACCTTTTGCAATTGGAGTTAGAGTTGAGCACAAACAATCAGATATTAATAAAAGTATGTATGGTTTTAAAGATAACAGATTAGGAGCAGCAAGTTATAAACTCACTTACAAAAGCAGCAATAACAGAGGTGTGTATTCTTTTTGTATGTGTCCCGGCGGATATGTTGTTGATGCTTCATCAGAAGATTCGATGAAGGTTGTAAACGGCATGAGTTACTCAAAAAGAAATGGTGAAAATGCAAACAGTGCTATTGTGGTTACAATTAATCCGGAAGATTACAATGGAACAAAACAAAATCCTTTAGAGGGTATAAAATTTCAAAGAGCCCTTGAACATAAGGCATATATTACGGGAAACAAAATGATTCCCGTACAAAGATTTGAAGATTACAAAAAAGGCGTTAAAACTTCAAAACTAGGAGACGTGACACCAAATATTAAAGGAAAATATGCTTTTGCAGATTTAAATGACATTTTTCCAGATTATATTAATCAGGCTTTAAAAGAAGCCATAGATTATTTTGGTGAAAGGATAAAAGGGTATGATAATGATAACACAATATTATCAGCTATTGAATCAAGAACATCATCACCAGTAAGAATTATACGAAATGAAAATTTTCAGTCAAATATAGAAGGATTAATTCCTGCAGGTGAGGGGGCAGGATATGCCGGAGGTATTACCTCAGCAGCAATTGATGGTATGAAAATATTTGAATATATTGCCAAAACATACAGCTGTTTCAAATAAGAATAATAATGACAATTCTGCTGAATTGTAGTATGATATAAGTTGAGTTTGTTTGTGCAAATACAATATCTGCACATAGGAAATATTTTTTAGGAGGCATTATGAATATACGTTTTTTAGCGCAGTCAGAATACTTCAATGGATTACATATAAAAGATGATATTATACTTGAAAAAGAGTATGAGCAGGGGCCTTTTAACAATCTTCCAAAGGTGCGTTATTTCCTGTACTATCTTGAAGAAAATGTAAGAAAAGAAGTAATGCCATACGTCGATAAAGTGGATATATTTAATATTACAGATTGTCAAAAGGACTCCGATTATCTGTATTTTACTGAATATACCGATATGGAAGATGGTACTTTAACATTTAGTATTGTCAGATACAATATTACAGATCACACTCATTCAAGAATAATATCCTTAAAGGACAATATCAATTTGTATCCTGATAATAAACAGATTAAGATATTTATATTAGATGAGTCGAATCTTATTATTCAGCGTGCATTACCAAGACTTAGTTTAAACAAAAAGTCAAAAGATTTTGTTGATTTTACTTTATTACTTTTTAATTTTGTGAAGAACAAACAAATCTTTATTAAAGATGAAAATTTAATAAAAAACGGGATAGAATTTATAATACCTTACAATGAAAAATGTTGTATTATGAAAACAGGATATTCGATTTTCGAAAAAGACAGACATGAAAATCTGACAAAAGAAGAGGCGGCGGTTGAATCATTATTTGTTTTGAATATTCAGCAGTTTATTAGTGATTTGCAGTTGGACCAACCAAATCTAGTTATGAACGCTGTTGATCAGGCATATTTTGATACAACGGTTATTAATGCAAAGATTATTGAAAATTTTCTGATTTACTCAAAATACAATTATGAAAATAACGATGAAAATATTATTTTTTATGATATTGAGACAAAGGAAATATATACATGTATTAACAAAACAACAACCGGTGAATATTTATTAAAAAATGCCACTGTTATTGAAGATATTCCTTATATGGTTATGAAAAAATCTTCCGGTACACAGTTTGTCAATTTGATTTCCAACGAAGTTGATGTTGTATATCCGGAAGAATATAACGTGAGATTTGTAAATAATAATGCAGTTATTTCTACATCAGTTGAAAAGCCATTGTTTGGAAAAGAATATCAGGTAGTTTGTATTCACAAATTTCCTTCAAAAAAAGTAATCTTACAGGAGAAAGGAGAGTATATAGGTTCGGTTACATCAGACAAAGAAACAACCTATATCTTTTTAAAATAAAATGGATCAGAAATTAATTAAAAGAATAAATGAATTATATAAAAAATCAAAAACAACAGGTCTTACTGAAGAAGAAATAGAAGAACAAAAAGATTTGAGAAATCAGTATCGAATGGCTGTTATCAACAATGTTACGGCGTCTCTTGAAAATGTAAGTATTGAACAGGAAGATGGAACAATAGTAAAAGTTGAAAGAAGAATAAAACATTAAGATGACAATAAAAGAACAAAAAGATTTTTTAAGAAAAAATATTAAAGCAAAAAGAAATAAGTTATCAAAAGAAACAGTATTACAAAAAAGCAATATTATTTGTGATAAAATTCTTAATCATCCTAAATATAGGGAAAGTAAATATATATATTGTTATTATCCAATACAAAACGAGGTTAACGTTGTTCCGGTAATTGAGGATGCATTAAAAAACAATAAAACTGTTGCATTACCAAAAGTTATTAGTACTGATGGAAAAATGATTTTTGTAAATGTAGATAAAAATTATGATTTATTAAAGGGACATTACAACATTCCTGAGCCAAAAGGTATTATACCTGCAAAAGAAGCAGACTTGATATTGGTGCCGGGAGTGGTTTTTTCAGGTAATGGAAAAAGAATAGGTCAGGCAGGTGGATTTTATGATAGATTTTTACCAAACTGTTCATCATATAACATTGGCATATCATATGATTTTCAGATTGTAGATGATTTTCAAATAGAATCCCATGACATTATTTTAGATGAAATTATAAGTGATTAATAGGAGATATACATGAGTTTTACAAAGGAAAGTGAAAAGCAACAATATTATATAGATAAATGCAAAGAGATAATAAAAGCAAAGGAAACTGCACTAGGGCGTAAATTAACAGCCTGTGTTGCAACTTTTGGATGTCAGATGAATTTTAAAGATTCAGAAAAATTACTTGGCATTCTTACTGAAATCGGATATGAGGAAACAGATGATGAACATGCTGATTTGGTTCTTTACAATACATGTACAGTTAGAGAAAACGCCAATTTGAAAATCTATGGACGACTAGGTTATTTGTCAAAAATAAAAGAAAAAAATCCTGACATGATTATTGGACTTTGTGGTTGTATGATGCAGGAAAAGGAAGTTGTTAATAAACTAAATAAAAGTTATAGATTTATAGACATTATTTTTGGAACACACAATGTTTTTATGCTTGCCCAGTTGTTATATGAAAGATTAATTAGCGGGCACAAAATAGAAGATATTTGGGATGGCACAGAAGAGATTGTAGAAGATTTGCCGACAGTTAGAAAGTATGACTTTAAGTCAGGTGTAAATATTATGTATGGATGCAACAATTTCTGTAGTTATTGTATTGTTCCATATGTAAGAGGTCGTGAGCGAAGCCGTAATCCACAGGATATTGTTGGTGAAATTAAAGAACTTGTGGCAAATGGTGTTGTGGAGATTATGCTTTTGGGACAAAATGTAAATTCATATGGCAAAACTCTTGAAAAGCCAATTACTTTTGCACAACTTTTACAGGAAGTAGAAAAGGTTGAAGGATTAAAGCGTATAAGATTTATGACTTCTCATCCAAAAGATTTGTCAGATGAATTAATAGAAGTTATGGCAAAGTCAAAGAAAATATGCAAACAGATGCATTTGCCTTTACAGTCAGGAAGTACAAGACTTTTAGAAAAAATGAATCGTCATTACACAAAAGAACAGTATTTGGAGTTGGTAGATAAATTACGTAAAGCTATTCCGGATATAGGTTTAACAACTGATATTATTGTAGGTTTCCCCGGTGAAACAGAAGAAGATTTTGAAGAAACAATTGATGTTGTAAAAAAAGCAAGATACGATTCTGCATTTACTTTTATTTATTCAAAGCGTACAGGAACACCTGCTGCAAAGATGGAAAATCAGATACCTGAAGATGTAATAAAGGACAGATTTGACAGATTACTTACAGTAGTAAATGAAATTTCAAAAGAAAAAACAGCACTTCTTGAAGGCACAACACAGGAAGTTTTAATCGAAGAAGAAAACAAGAAAATAGATGGATATGTTTCAGGACGACTTAGTAACAATTCAGTTGTTCATTTTAAAGGGAACAAAAAAGATATTGGAAAACTTGTAAATGTTTACTTAAAAGAAGCAAAAGGATTTTATTATATGGGAGAAATGGTGAAATAATGAGCTTACCACAAATGATGCAGGATGTGTATGAGAATCATTTTGATGATCTAACACCTATGATGAAGAATTATTTAGAGACAAAAAAACAGCATGATGACTGTATTATCTTTTACAGACTTGGAGATTTCTATGAAATGTTCTTTGATGATGCTTTAGAAGCATCAAAAGTTATGGAAATTACTCTTACAGGAAAAAGTTGTGGACTTGAAGAAAGAGCACCTATGTGTGGTGTGCCTTATCACGCTGTTGATACTTATATAAATAAACTGGTTACAAGAGGATATAAAGTATGTATTGTGGAACAGGTTGAGGACCCTGCACTTGCAAAAGGTCTTGTAAAACGTGATGTTTCAAGAATTGTAACTCCCGGTACAAACTTAAACCTTGCTTCCATGGAAGAAGGCAAGAATAATTACCTTATGTCTATTGCATATATTGGAGGTAAATTTGGTATATCAATAGCCGATGTTACAACAGGAGACTATTATGTAACAGAAGTTTACACTGAAAGAAATGTTGTAGATGAAATCAACAAATTTATGCCAAGTGAAATTATATGCAATCATTCATTTTTAATGTGCGGAATGGACATTGATGATATCAAAAACAGACTTTCAATATCAGTTTTCGAACTTGAGGAATGGTATTTTGACGAAGACAATTGCGCTGAAGTATTAAAGGACCACTTTAAAATGATGGATTTAACTGGTCTTGGCCTTTCAGAAATGTCTCTCGGAATTATAGCATCAGGATCTTTACTTAAATACTTATATGAAACACAGAAAAATTCACTTTCGCATTTATCAAAACTAATTCCATACTCAACATCAACTTTTATGATTCTTGATACATCAACAAGAAGAAATTTGGAATTGTGTGAAACATTAAGAGAAAAGCAAAAGCGAGGTTCCCTTTTATGGGTTCTTGATAAGACAAAAACAGCAATGGGTGCAAGAACACTTAGAAGCTATATTGAACAGCCTCTTATATCAAAAGAAGAGATTGTGAACAGACAAAAAGTAATAGAGGAGTTAAACAAATCCATTATTACAAGAGATGAGTTAAGGGAATATTTATCTCCAATTTATGATTTAGAAAGACTTCTTAGTAAAATTTCCTATAAATCGGCAAACCCAAGAGATTTAATTGCATTTAAAACATCTCTTGAAATGTTACCACATATAAAAAATATTATTAAAGATTTTGAAACCCCTTTATTTTTAGAAATCTTTGAGCAACTTGATACTTTAGAGGATATTTCCGCATTAATAAAAGATTCAATAACTGATGATCCACCGATTAACATTAAAGAAGGGGGTATTATCAGGTCTGGATTTAATGAAGAAATCGACAAGTTAAGAAGTGCCAAAAGTCAGGGTAAAGGATGGCTTGCAGATTTAGAAGCGAGAGAAAAAGAAAAAACAGGCATTACTAAATTAAAAATAAAATTTAACAAAGTTTTTGGTTACTATATTGAAGTGTCTAATTCCTTTAAATCACAGGTTCCTGATTACTACATCAGAAAACAGACTTTAACAAATGCTGAAAGATATACAACAGATGAGTTAAAAGAATTGGAAGAAGTAATTGTTGGTGCAGAGGACAAGTTGTTTTCTCTTGAATACAACATTTTTACATCTGTCAGGGAAGAAATTTACAATCAGATAAACAGAATCCAGCAGACAGCTAAAGCTGTTGCAAAAATTGATGTATTTGCATCACTGGCATATGTTGCTGACAGAAACAATTATGTAAAGCCAAAAATAAATGAAAAAGGAATTATTGATATAAAAGATGGTAGACATCCTGTAGTTGAGAAAATGATTCCTGACAATATGTTTATATCAAACAATACATATCTTGATACAAATAAAAATCGACTGTCAATTATTACAGGGCCAAATATGGCAGGAAAGTCAACATATATGAGACAAACAGCTCTTATTGTTTTAATGGCACAAATTGGTTCATATGTTCCTGCAAAAGAAGCTAATATTTCAATTTGTGATAAAATTTTTACAAGAGTTGGTGCATCCGATGATTTAGCCAGTGGTCAAAGTACTTTTATGGTAGAAATGACTGAAGTTGCCAATATCCTAAGAAATGCCACATCAAACAGTCTTCTTATTTTAGATGAAATAGGACGTGGTACAAGTACATTTGATGGCTTATCCATAGCATGGGCTGTTGTTGAACATATTTGTGATAAAAAGATTCTAGGTGCAAAAACATTATTTGCAACGCATTATCATGAGTTAACAGAACTTGAAGGAACTCTTCCGGGAGTAAATAACTATTGTATCAGTGTAAAAGAGCAGGGAGACGATATAGTTTTCCTTCGAAAAATCATAAAAGGTGGAGCTGATAAAAGTTATGGTATTCAGGTTGCAAAACTTGCAGGAGTACCTGAAAGTGTATTAAATAGGGCAAAAGAACTTGTAGCAGAACTAAGTAATGCCGACATTACTGCCAAAGCCAAAGACATTGCAGCATCGTTACAGCCGGGTACAAATGTTTTACCTGGTATAAATGATGATATTGATGCTCATCAGATGACTTTGTTTGATACAGTAAATGAAAATGAAATTATAAAAGAAATTCAGGATTTAGACTTAGGCGAGATGACCCCTATAGAGGGACTTAATTATTTATTTAAACTGCAAAATCAGTTAAAAAACCGCTGGTAAAGGAATAAAAATATGGGAATTATTAAAGAACTTGATCAGAGCACAATCAATCAAATAGCTGCAGGAGAAGTTGTAGAGCGTCCTTCTTCTATTGTTAAGGAACTTATGGAAAATTCCATTGATGCCGGTGCCACTATGATTTCTGTTGAAATTGAAGATGGTGGTACAAAGTCAATCCGTATAACAGACAATGGAAAAGGAATAGATAAAGAAGACATTCGTATTGCTTTTTTACGTCATACAACAAGTAAGATTAAAACAGCTCTTGATTTATTAAACGTTTCATCTTTAGGATTTAGAGGTGAGGCATTATCAAGTATTGCTGCTGTGTGTCAGGTTGAACTTCTTACAAGAACAAAAGATAGCATTGTAGGTTGTAGATACCGAATTGAAGGTGGAAAAGAAGTTGCTCTTGAAGAAATAGGTATACCTGTTGGAACAACATTTATTGTGAACAACATCTTCTTTAATACTCCTGCAAGGAGAAAGTTTTTAAGAACAGCTCAGACAGAATCCGGTTATGTTGCTGATATTGTGGAAAAAATTGCATTGTCCCATCCGGAGATAGCAATTAATTTTAAAAGTAATGGAAAAGTTAGAATACATACTTCAGGAAATGGTAATTTAAAAGATGTTATTTATAGCATCTATGGTAAGGAAATTACACAAAACCTTTTGGAAGTAAAAGAAGAAAATGACTTTATGAAAATATCCGGATATATTGGAAAAGCTATTATATCCAAGGGGAATCGAACATTTGAAAATTATTTTATTAATGGAAGATATATTAAAAGTAACATCATTTCAAAGGCAATTGAAGACGGCTACAAATTTATTTTGATGCAGCATAAATATCCTTTTACAGTTATTAATTTTGAAATTAATCCTGAGTTTTTGGATGTAAATGTCCATCCATCAAAAATGGAACTACGTTTTAGAAAATCGGAAAGTATTTATCCTATAATTTCTGAAACAATAAATGATTGTCTTATTGAAAAACCAAATATTATTGATGTAAAACTTGAACAGGAAAAGGAAATTACTGAAAGTTACAAATATGTTCCTGAACCATTTGAAATAAAAAGAAATGAAACAGCAAAACATAATGAATACAATTTTTCGGCATCATTTGGAGAATCAGTTAATGAAACAGATGATTATACAACAGATAGCAAAAATCTTATTTTGGAAAATGACTTAAATGATAGACAAATTCAAAATACTTCTGCTTATGTACAAAGAGAATTAACTGAGACCTATGATGATTTTTTAACAGAAGCGGCAAAGCCAAAACACAAAATTATTGGACAGGTTTTTGAAACATATTGGATTATTGAATACGAAGATAAAATGTACATAATTGACCAGCATGCTGCTCATGAAAAGGTAATGTTTGAATCACTTATGGACAAACTAAAGAATAAATCAATTAGTACACAGATGATTAATCCACCAATTATTCTTAATTTATCATTAAAAGAATTTGATTTGGTAAACAAATATCTTGACAGTTTTAAGGAAATTGGATTTGATATAGAGCCTTTTGGTGGACAGGATTTTGTAATCAGGGGTGTTCCATCTGATTTATATTCATTAGACAGCCAACAGGTATTAATGGGAATCGTTGATTCACTTACAAATGAAGCCGGAAAAATGGTTCCTGATATAATTACCGAAAAAATTGCATCAATGTCATGTAAAGCTGCAGTTAAAGGAAACAGTAAATTATCATATGATGAGGCTGACAGACTTATTTCCCAACTGTTAACTTTGGAAAATCCATATAATTGTCCTCATGGAAGACCAACTATTATTTCCATGAGCAAATACGAATTGGAAAAGAAGTTTAAACGAATTATATAATTTATGAAAGGGTAATATATAATGAAAAAACTGATAGTTCTTACAGGGCCAACAGCTGTTGGAAAAACTGAATTATCAATTAATCTTGCAAAAGCTGTAAATGGTGAGATTATAAGTGCTGATTCAATTCAGGTATATAAAGGAATGGATATTGGTTCTGCAAAAATCACACCTGATGAAATGCAGGGCATAAACCATTATTTAATTGATATTTTAGAACCTGCAGAAGAATTCAATATTCATTTGTTTAAAACATTAACATTAAAAGCAATGGATGAAATATATGCAAAAGACAAAATTCCTATTATAGTAGGTGGAACAGGTTTTTATATACAATCAGTTATTTATGATATAGATTTTTGTGACACAGAAGCAGATAATTCATATAGAGAATCTCTTGAAACAATTGCCCAAAATAAAGGAAACCTATATTTGCATGAAATGTTAAGAAAAGTTGACAATAAATCGGCCGATGCCATACACCCAAACAACGTAAAACGCGTTATTAGAGCTTTAGAATATTATAATCAGACAGGACAACCAATATCTGAACACAATATAGTTCAAAAGAACAATTCTTCGCCGTACAATTTTGCCTACTTTGTATTAAATGATAAAAGAGAATTGTTGTATGAAAGAATTAACAAACGTGTAGATACTATGTTTGAAAATGGGCTTATTCAGGAAGTAAAAGAACTTTTAAATAGTGGTTGCAACAAAGATATGGTTTCCATGCAGGGCATTGGTTATAAAGAAGTAGTAGAATATCTTGAAGGGAAATTAAGTCTTGATGAAACAAAAGAATTAATCAAGAAAAATACAAGACACTTTGCGAAAAGACAACTTACATGGTTTAGGCGAGAAAAAGAAGTAAACATGATTAATATTAATGAATTTAATTATGATAAACAATTGATATTGGAAAATATATTAAATATTCTTAAAGAGAAAGATATAGTAGAGGAATAGAAAATGGAAGAATTAAAGAAAATGTATAATGAACTTGGAATATCTGATAAAGTTTATGATTTATCTGCAGAAATTGTAAAAGATTTATCAGAAAGATTTCATAAAATAGACAAAGTTGCAGAATATAATCAGTTAAAGGTGATACAGGCTTTTCAGAAAAACCGTGTTGCTGAAGAACATTTTAATACAACAACAGGATATGGTTACAATGATATTGGAAGGGATAATTTAGAAAAGGTATATGCAGATGTATTCCATACTGAAGATGCTCTTGTCAGACCACAGATTACATGCGGTACACATGCACTTGGTCTTGCATTGTCAGCCAACTTAAGACCAGGCGACAAATTAATGTATATAAGTGGAAAGCCTTATGATACTTTGGAAGAAGTTATAGGAATAAGAGATTCTAAAGGAAGTTTAAAAGAATATGGTGTTGAATATGACCAGGTTGATTTGCTTCCAAATGGTGACTTCGATTTTGAAGGAATTAAGACAAAACTTGATGGCGTCAAATTAATAGGAATACAGCGTTCTAAGGGATATGCAACCAGACCTACATTATCAGTTTCAAAGATAAAAGAGGTTATTTCTTTTATAAAAAACATAAATAAAGATATCATAATTATGGTTGACAATTGTTACGGCGAATTTGTTGAAACAATTGAACCATCAGATGTGGGAGCCGATATGACAGTAGGTTCTCTTATAAAAAATCCAGGTGGTGGACTTGCTCCAATTGGTGGATATATATGTGGTACAAAAGTTTGCATTGAAAACTGTGCTTATAGACTTACAACGCCGGGACTTGGAAAAGAAGTTGGAGCAAATCTTGGTATCATGAATCTGTTTTATCAAGGACTTTTTATGGCACCAACAGTTGTCGCTTCTGCATTAAAGGGAGCTATTTTTGCAGCAAAACTTTTTGAAAAATTTAACTTTAATGTTATACCAAATGGAACAGAAGAACGACATGATATTATACAGGCCATAGAGTTTGGAAATCCTGACTGTGTTATTGCTTTTTGTAAAGGCATACAGCAGGCTTCTCCTGTTGACAGCCATTTGACACCGGAGCCTTGGGATATGCCCGGATATGATGCACCGGTTATTATGGCAGCTGGTACCTTTGTATCAGGAGCTTCCATTGAACTTAGTGCTGATGGTCCTATTAAGCCACCATATGCAGTATATTTTCAGGGAGGGCTTACATGGCAACATGCAAAACTTGGAATATTAAAAGCCTTTCAGAATATGGTTGATGAAAATTTAATTACAATAATGTAGAATAATGTTTTTATTTTTCTTTTATTGTAAAAAACATATACACCGTTTTTTTATTGTGCTACAATAGGTAAGGTCAATTTTAAAAAATTCATTTTTATTCTGTACTTGGAGAGAAACAGGATAGGAGTACAATGAATACAATAAAAAATATGCCAAAAGATGAAAGACCATATGAGAAATGTTTGAAATATGGTACTTCTGCGATGACAGACATAGATTTGTTGTCTGTTATTTTAAGAACAGGTACAAAAGGAAGCAATGTTAAAGATTTGTCAACAAATCTGCTAAAATCCAAAGACGGATATTCAGGTCTTCTTTGCTTAATGCATTATAGTTATGAAGATTTGCTATCATTTAATGGTATTGGAAGTGTAAAAGCAGTACAGATTTTATGTATTGCAGAACTTGCAAAAAGAATATCCATAACGTCATCTTCCAATACAGTGAAGTTCAACAATCCTGCTTTAGTTTCTGATTTTTATATGGAAAAACTAAGACATTTGGATAAGGAACATCTTTATGTAATGTATCTGGACACAAAGTGTAAATTGATAAAAGACAAACTTGTAAGTCAGGGCACCATCAATCAGTCATTGGTGTCTCCACGTGATATACTAGTTGAAGCTTTAAAATGCAATAGTGTTAACATGATTTTAATACATAATCATCCAAGTGGTGATTCTACTCCAAGTAGAGACGACATAAAAAGTACACTGAAAGTTAAGGCTGCTGCTGATATTGTAGGAATAAAAATGCTGGACCATGTGATTATCGGTGACAAAACCCATACAAGTTTAAAAGATTTAAAATTAATATAAAATGAAAGGACTAAACATGAGTAAAAGTGTTTATGGAATAGATTTTGGTACAAGTAATATAAAAATATTTAACGGTTTAACAAAAACAACTTTAAATGAAAAAAACATTATTGCAATAAAAAACAAAAATGAAATGTTTGCCTTTGGTGATGAAGCTTTTAAAATGTATGAAAAAGCTCCTGACAACATTAATGTTATTTTTCCAATCCAATATGGCGTAATTGCAGACCTAAAAAGTATGAAAATGCTTTTTGAACAATTTTTCAAAAAACTTACAGGTCCCCATGGAAGCAAAATGGGTAGATTCTGTATTGCAGTTCCGGCAGATATTACAGAAGTAGAAAAAAGAGCATTTTATGATGTTGTTGCAAAATCAGATATTAAGGCAAGAGAAATCAAAATTGTAGAAAAACCCATTGCAGATGCTGTTGGTCTTGGAATAGACATGGAAAGTTCTAAGGGTAATATGATTGTCAATATTGGTGCTGATACAACAGAAATTTCCGTGGTATCACATGGTGGTATTGTTGTCAGCCGTATTATAAAAATAGGTGGTAACAAATTAGATCAGATTATTTGTGATATTGTAAAAAGAAAATACAATATTCTCATTGGTTTAAAAACTGCAGAGCAGATAAAGTGTACTCTTTCAGATGCAATGTATTCAGAAGATGATGAAAATGATGACGATATCATGTATGTGTATGGTAGAAATGTTATTACAGGACTTCCATCGGAAAGAGGTGTTTCAAAGGATACAATTTATGAAGCAATAAAACAGTTTTTTGATGACATTATAGAAGCAATAAAGAATTTGCTTGAAAGAACACCACCGGAACTTAGTGCCGATATTATTGATACAGGTATTTTTCTAACAGGTGCATCTTCTGCAATATCCAATTTGGACAAGCTTATTTCAAAAGAAACATCGTTAAAAGTAAATACAATAAAACATCCCGGTGAGTCAGTAATCAGAGGCATTTCCATGATTATGTCTGATTCAGTTTACAGAAAATTAATGTATGAACCAAAGGAAAGTTCTTTCTAGAAACAATAAAATAGGTGATATAAAATGAAAAGACAAAAAAAGATTAATGTTAATCCAAAAATTTTAATATTTGTGCTTACACTTTTATGTATAGCTTCACTGATTCTATCTTTCGCATTTAAAAGTTTTTCAAAACCTTTTAAATCAGTAGCAGGTGTAGTTATCGTACCACTTCAGGAAGGTGTAAATGATATTGGAATGTGGTTTACAGACAAATCAGATTTATTAAAATCAGTTAGAAAACTAAAAAGTGAAAATAACAAGTTAAAAAAACAGGTTAATGAACTTACAGAAGAAAACAGTTTACTTGCCCAAAATAAGTCTGAACTTTCAAGACTTCGAGATTTATACAAATTAGATAAAGATTATTCATCATATAAGAAAATTGGTGCTCAGGTTATAGGAAAATCTACAAGTAGATTTTTTAACACTTTTACAATTAACAGGGGAAGTGATGATGGTATCAAAGAGGATATGAATGTTATAAGTGGTGGAGGTTTAGTAGGAATTGTATATGATGTTGGTAAAAATTATGCCAAAGTCAGATCAATTATAGATGATGAAAGCAGTGTCAGTGTATCATTTGCAAACACATCGGATACAGGAATTGCCAGTGGAGATCTAAAATTGATGGAAGATGGTGTAATGCTTGTTACTGAAATTCCAAAAGAAGCAAAAGTTTCCGAAGGTGATATGGTTGTTACATCAAAAATCAGTAACAAATTTTTACCGGGAATATTAGTTGGTTATGTTACTGAAACTACAAAAGATTCAAATGAATTGACACAGTCAGGTAAAATTATACCTGTTGTAGATTTTGAACATATTGATGAAGTATTGGTTATTACAAAGTTAAAAGAACAGTTAAAGGATTAATAGAGGTTTTCTATGAAACATAGAATTAAAAAAATTTTCATAACAGCAATAATTATTATAATTGCATTTGTATTTCAAAGTGAATTATCCTTAGGTGTATACAATAGAGTTGCACCACCAAACCTTTTACTATTTGTTACATGCATATTCGGTTTTATGCGTGGTTGTAATTATGGAAGTGTAACAGGTTTGATTTGTGGCTTACTTGTAGATATATTTTTTGGAGATGTAATAGGACTCTATGCATTATTATATATGTATATAGGATTTTTCTCAGGACTTTTCAAAAAAATGTTTTATAGCGATCACGTTTTTATGCCGATGATTTTGGTATTTACAAACGATTTGATTTTTAATTTATTGCTTTATACATTTAGATTTGTTCTTAGAAACAAGCTTGATTTTTCATTTTATTTTGAAACAATCATGCTGCCTGAAATGATTGCAACTACATTTATTGCATTTATTTTTTACAAACTATTTTATATTTTAAATGAAAAAGTATTAACAATAAAACAGGAGAGTACATTAAGTTTTGATAAGTGATTTTTTATATACAGTTTTAAAAACAATAAAATCAAGAATATTTATTATCAGTTTAATAATAATTGCTTTATTTACAACTTTAATATTTAGAATTTTTGATTTACAGATTGTAAATGAGAATTATTATATGAGCACTTATATTCAAAAAGCTGAAAAGACCATTTACACATCAGGTACACGTGGAAGAATACTTGATGCAAAAGGAAAAGTATTAGCATATGATGAACTTGCTTATGCAGTAAGAATTGAAGATAAGTTAGACAGTTCAGATGAAAAAAACAGTCAGTTAAATGCTATCGTTTATAAAGCAATTCAGATAATTGAATCCAATAAGGATAAAGTATCCGTAGATTTTCCAATTATCTTAAATTCAGATGGAAAATGGGAGTATAATTTTACCTCAGATACAGCAAAAACAAGATTTTTAAAAAATATTTTCGGTGACACATTAAAAGTTAAAGAGCATGATTATTCCAATGCTTCGGCTGGTGAAGTAATCAACTATTTAAAAAATGATTTTTTTCAGATTGAACAGAATGTAGACGATGAAATGTTACTTAAAATTATTTCTGTAAGATATAATGTTTATGCAATTTCATCCCAAAGATATTTAGGCGTTACAATAGCAACTGATGTTTCAAACGCAACTATGGTTGCCATAAATGAAAATGAAGCTGATTTAACAGGTGTTACAGTAGAAGAAACTACAATTAGAAAATACAATAACAGTCAATATTTTGCTCCAATTATCGGTTATACAGGTACAATTTCTGACGCGCAGTTAGAAGAGTATAATGCAGCAGGTAAAAATTATATTGCAAGTGATGTTGTTGGTAAATCGGGATTGGAATCATCCCTTGAAGATTATTTACAGGGAACAAGAGGTGAAGAAAAAATCTTTGTTGACAATACAGGAAAAGTTTTATCAACTATTTCCAAGAAAGATTCTGCAGCCGGCAATGATGTTTATCTTACAATTGATTCCAAGCTTCAAAAGGCTGTGTATACTATGTTGGAAAAACGTATAACCTCAATTTTAGTTTCAGAAATCGTAAATTATGATATAGATGAAAGCAAGGAAACAGATGATAACATTCATCGTATTCCGGTAAAGAAAGTATATTCACAGCTTGTTACAAACAATGTAGTAAGCCTAAAACATCTTTCAAAAAAAACAACTGCCAACGAAGAAAATATTTATAATAAATACAAAAGTGCAGTAAAAGATGCTACAAACAAACTAAACAGTGAATTAAGTGGAAGCGGAACAAAATATAACGACTTTAAAGATGAATACCAGGATTATTGTGATTATATATATGATTTATTAAAAAATGATGGTATTTTAATATCTTCATTAATTGACACTAAAGATAAAACATACTTAAAATATGTTGATGGTGATTTAAGTATTAATGATTTTATAAAATATGCCATCAAAATGAACTGGATTAGTCTTGATAATTTAGATACAACAGATTCATATGTGTCAACTGACGAAACATATGATTTGATTCGCAAACATATTATAAGCGATATTAAGAAAAATACATCCTTTGGAAAACTTGTTGTTAAGTATAGGATTTTAGATTCAACAATTTCCGGTAGTGAAATATGTATGTTATTATATGATCAGGGTGTTTTAAAAAAAGACGAAAGTGCGTATAATACACTTTCTGCCCATGATTCATATCAGACATATATATTTATAGTAAACAAAATAAAAAAACTAGAGATTACGCCGGCACAGATTGCTTTAGATCCATGTTCAGGTTCAGTTGTTATTACTGATCCAAACAATGGAAAGGTTAAAGCAATGGTTACTTATCCAAGTTATGACAATAACCAGTTGTCAGGTTCTGTTGATTCAGATTATTGGGAAAAATTGATTGAAGATCAGTCAGATCCACTTTATAATCGTGCAACTCAAGGTGCAACAGCTCCCGGTTCAACATTTAAAATGTGTACCTCCATGACAGCTATGAAAGAAGGAGTTGTAAGCGCAGGTGAAACTGTAACTGATCAGGGTAAATTTAAAAAGATTACACCATCACCAAAATGTTGGATTTATCCACAGGCAACTCATGGAAGTATTAATGTTTCTCAGGCTTTAGCTGATTCATGTAACTACTTTTTCTATGAAATGGGTTATAGACTTGGAAAATCTAACAACACAGCATATGATAGTGCTGTAGGTCTTGAAAAAATTGAAAACTATGCTACTCAATTAGGATTAAATATGAAATCCGGTGTTGAAATAACAGAACGTGATCCACATTTTTCTACAGAAAGTGCAGTCCATTCTGCTATTGGACAGGGTAGTAACGCATATACACCTGCCCAGTTGGCAAGATACACATCAACAATTGCCAATGGTGGTAAAAACTATAGTCTTACATTGCTGGATAAAGTTAATTCTAGAAATGGTAAACTTGTTTACAAAAATAAAGCAAAGTTACACAATACCGTTGAAGCTTCATCTACAATATGGAATGCTATACACACAGGTATGCGTATGGTTGTAACACAAGGTACAGTTAGAAATTATTTTACCGACACAAAGATTGCAATTGCCGGTAAATCAGGTACAGCTCAGGAAAATACTCATAGGAACTCCCATTCATTATTTGTGGCGTATGCTCCATATGACAATCCAAAGATTGCAATTTCAACTGTAATTCCTTTTGGTGATTCATCTCATGATTCTGCTGAACTTGCAAAAACATGTATTCAGTATTATTATGGTGAATTAACAGATAAAGATTTAAAGAAAGCTGTTAAGGTAGACAGTTCAAGAAAAGTTACACACGATTAATTTGATAATGTTTTTCATTCCCAAATAAAGTACAAAAGATAGCAAATCATTTTATTTTAGGAGGGAATATGGGAGAAGTAATAGTAATAACTTCAGGAAAAGGTGGTGTAGGAAAAACCACTTTAACAGCCAATTTAGGCATTGCATTATCTCAAATGGGAAAAAGTGTAATTGCCATTGATACAGATATTGGCTTAAGAAATCTTGACGTTGTAATGGGACTTGAAAATCAGATTGTTTATAATTTGGTGGATGTTTTAGAAGGAAACTGTAGATTAAAGCAGGCAGTTATTAAAGACAGACGCTATAACAATTTATTTTTGCTTCCTAGTGCACAGTCAAAGGATAAGGATTCTGTAACACCGGAACAAATGATTGGTTTGACCGACTGTTTAAAAGAAGAATTTGATTATGTTTTAATTGACTGTCCGGCTGGAATAGAGCAGGGATTTAGAAACGCCATAGCAGGAGCTACAAAAGCAATTGTTGTTACAACACCTGAAGTATCAGCAATAAGAGATGCTGACAGAATTATAGGTTTATTGGAAAGAGATGGTATTTCAAATATATATCTTTTAGTTAACAAATTAAGACCTGAGCTTATAAAAAAAGGTGATATGATGTCAGCTGAAGATGTTAATGAAATACTTGGAATTGACATTATTGGCTGTGTCAATGATGATGTAAATATTGTTATTGCAACTAACAGAGGTGAGGCAATTGTAAATACAAATACACAGTCAGGCAGAGCAATAAAAGAAATAGCAGAAAAATTAAATGGAACTTTTTCTAAAAACGAAAATACCGGTAAATTTTCTTTGTTATTCTTTAAAAACTTTTTTACAAAGGGGGTATGGAAATGATATTTCACAGATTATTTAGGAAAAAACGTTCAAGTAAAATTGCAAAAGAACGTTTAGAAATTTTATTAGTTACAGACAGAATTGGATGTAATCCATACACAACTGAGGCAATAAAGCATGACTTGGTGAATGCTATTTCAAAATACATAGAAATTGACGTGGAACATTGTATTGTTGAAATACATCATGAAAAGGGACCATGTTTAATGGCTAATATACCAATAAAAGAGGTTAAAATTTAATGTTTAAAAAAGCACTTAATGTTATAAAAGGATATAAGTTATCAAATTTAAATATCAGATTAATAATATATGTTTTGGCAGCTACCTTTATTGGAATTTTTTGTATTGGTAGTGCAACAGAAGGAGAAAATTTTCAGCTTAAACAGATTATAGGTTTTGCTTTAGGACTTATAGTTCTTATAATATTTACATTATTAAGCTACAAGTTTTTGTTTAAATTTTATATGGTTATTTATTTAGTTACCATTGTTCTTCTCGCCCTTGTTATTGTTGCAGGTACTGTAAGCAAAGGTGCTAAAAGATGGATTGATTTAGGATTTACACAGTTTCAGCCATCTGAAGTTGCAAAAATATTTATTATTATCTTTTTAGCCTCATATTTGTACAAGCATTATGAGACGCTAAATACTTTTAAAACTTTAGCATGTGCAGTAGTTTTTTCATGTATAATTTTAGGATTGATTTTCATTGAACCTGATTTATCAACAACAATAGTTATTTTTCTGACATTTTGTGCTATAATGTTCCTATCGGGCATTCATCATAAGATTGTTACAGGGGTTCTTATTGTGGCAATTCCTTTAGTATGTATTCTTGGATACTATGTTGCTCAGCCGGGCAATGTTGTCCTAAAGGGATATCAGTACAATCGTATTGTAGGTTTTTTCCAGGAAGATAATGAAAAAGCTAAAGATTTAAGATATCAGCAGGAAAATTCCCTACTTGCTATAGGTTCAGGAGGACTTACAGGTAAAGGACTTGATAACAATGACGTTACATCGGTAAAAAATGGTAAATTAATTTCGGAATCACATACAGATTTTATCTTTACAATTGTAGGTGAAGAATTAGGATTTATTGGAGCGGCAGCACTTATTATATTATTATTTTTAATTGTATTGGAATGCTTTATAACAGGGCAACGGGCGCCGACCCTTAGTGGAAAACTGTTTTGCTTTGGTTTTGGTGTACTGGTAGGAGTACAATCATTTGTAAATGTTGCTGTTGCAACTATGCTTTTACCTAATACAGGGGTAACATTACCCTTTGTCAGTTATGGACTTACATCGCTTATTATGATGTATTGTGGTGTGGGTATTGTTTTAAATATAGGATTACAGCGAAATAAAGCAATGATTTAATTTGGATTTGCAAAATTACATCTAAAGGAGGATATTTATGAATATAGGTTTTATTGCACATGATTCTAAGAAAAAACTTATGCAGAATTTTTGCATTGCATACAGAGGTATATTATGTAAACATTCATTGTTTGCAACAGGTACAACAGGTAGATTAATTGAAGAAGCAGCCAATCTGAATGTTTATAAATATCTTGCCGGACATTTAGGTGGAGAACAACAGATGTGTTCACAGATTGAACAAAACGATTTAGATTTGCTTATATTTTTAAGAGACCCTGAGAATCCAAAATTACACGAACCTGATATTCATAAGGCAGTAAGACTTTGTGATATTCACAATATTCCCCTTGCTACAAATGTTGCTACAGCAGAGCTTCTTATTAAGTCATTAAATCGTGGGGATTTAGAATGGCGTGAAATTTACAAAAATTAACTATTATAAAAAATAGTTTTATTAATATTTTAAAGAATAAAGGAACATCTTTGATTGATGTTCCTTTACTTTATAAAAATTTAATTAAACATAATTATTATTTTTCATTAAATGAACATATTCTTCCAAACATACTGATAGTATAAAGACCACATAATCCAACAATTGCATAGACAACTCTTGAAAGCCATGTCATTTGTCCAAAAAGAAATGCAACCAGGTCAAATTTGAAAAATCCAATTAATCCCCAATTAACAGCACCTATAATAACTAATGTTAAAACAAAATAGTCAAATCCTTTTGAATTCATATATAAACCTCCTTTAACATTCTATTTATATATTTTCCCGAAAATATATAAATAATACACATTTTAACAATTTTATTATAAAATAACTTTTCTAAAAAATTAAATAGTACAATTATTTTTATAAATACTTATAAATATAAGTAGATAAGCATTTAAAAATATGTACAAATAAATTTAAAAATATGTACAAATAAATTTGACTTATATGCCGAAATATAAGATAATAAAATGTGATGTAATGATATGATAATATATTATGATTTACAGAATTAGGAGCAAATATGAGTAGCAAAAAAAAATCATATATTAAACATAAACGATTTTTAAATATAAATGCAGGAATTGTTATATTTGGATTAATATTAATATACTTGTTTATCAATATATTTATATATATTACAACTGAACGTACAAAATATTATGAAGTTACAGAAGGTAGTAATGCTAAAAAAATTGACAATTCATATGAAGGAATCGCAATCCGTGATGAAATTATCAAATATGCAAAGGAAGCAGGATATGTTGATTATTTTGTAAGAGAAGGATCAAGAATTTCAAAAAATACTACACTTTACAGTATTGATTCAACAGGAGATTTGTCAAATCTTTTACTTGAATCTAGTAAGGAAAATTCAAAATTAACAGAAGAGAACCTTAATACAATGTATAATCTTTTAAAAGATTATACAAATAATTTTGATGAAATGAATTTTGGTGAATTGTACGATTTCAAAAGTACAATTAAAGGTACTGTTGTTGATTTAATTAATATGAATTCTCTTCAGGACATTGCAAAGAAAAATGGTGACCGTTTTACAATAAAAAAAGCTGAAGTATCAGGTATTGTTTTATATAAAGTAGATGACTATGAAACTTTAAAGCCTAAAGAAATCAAACAGTCTGACTTTGATAAAAGCAATTACAATTCAGCACACTTCGCCTCAGGTGACAAAATAGAAAAAGGTACACCACTTTATAAAGCAATTAACGATGATGAGTGGAGTATTGCATTAAAGTTTTCAAAAAAAGATGTAAAAAAATATAAAAAAACAAAGAATATTACTATTAAGTTTTTGAAAGATAATCTGACCACAACGGCAAATTTAAAAATCGTTAGAGGTGCAGATGGAAACTCATACGGTGTAGTGACTATTTCAAAATATGTTGTACGATATGCAACAGATAGATTTTTGGATATAGAAATAGTAGAAACTCCAAAAGTAGGGCTTAAAATTCCCAAATCATCTGTTGTATCCAGTGAGCTTTATATTATTCCAAAAGAATATAGCAATAAAGGCGGTGACAGTACAAGTATAGGTTTTACATTAAAAAACACGAAAAAATCAGGAAATAAATCTGAAATATATTATCCATCAATTGCATATTCTGACAAAAATAATTATTATGTGTCAAAAGCAAGTTTTAATGAAGGAGATGTACTCACAAAACCAAACTCAAATGAGAATTATGTTATTCAGAAAACACGAAACTTTGTTGGGGTATACAACATAAACAATGGCTATACTGTTTTTAAAATTATTAATATTTTAGATACTTTAGATGAATATTATATAGTTAAAAACGAAACTAATGGATTGGAAATTTATGACAGAATTGTACTTGATGGTACAAAAGTCTCAGAGAATCAAATCATTTTCCAATAAAAGATACATTTTAATAATTAAATGATATTTCGTTTAAAAATCATAAAATATTCATTTTGAAAAAATATATTATTAAAACATAATTAATAGAAAGGATTGTTTATTTAACAAATTAATTGGTGACAGGAATGATACTAAAAAACATTGAAAATGTAAGAAATAATATTGTAAAAGCCTGTGAAAAAGTAGGGCGAGATCCAAAAGAAGTTACTTTAATTGCCGTAAGTAAAACAAAACCTTATAC
Organism: uncultured Eubacterium sp.; assembly: GCA_900550135.1. Lineage (GTDB taxonomy): Bacteria > Bacillota > Clostridia > Lachnospirales > Lachnospiraceae > Eubacterium_G. The sequence goes on along the minus strand of URQO01000005.1, from coordinate 1,948 downwards.
TGATATTGAAGAAGCACTTCCTTCAGGTATATTAGATTTTGGTGAAAATAAAGTACAGGAAATGTCGGAAAAATATGATATTTTACCAAAAAATATTAACTGGCATATGATAGGTCATTTGCAGAGAAATAAAGTTAAATATCTTGTTGGAAAGGTTAAATTGATACATTCAGTTGATTCAATACGTCTTGCAAATCAAATCGAAACAGAATTTGCAAAGAAAAATGAGATTGCAAATATTCTTATTGAAGTAAATGTAGCAGAAGAAGACAGCAAATTTGGTTTAACCGTCCATGATACATTACCTTTAATTAAAGAAATAAGCAAACTTCAACATGTTCATATTCAAGGGTTAATGACAATTGCACCATATACGTCTGATTCTGAGACAAATAGACAATATTTTAAGAAATTGAAACAATTATCGGTTGACATAAGAGAGGAAAACATTGATAATGTTAGTATGGATGTGCTTTCAATGGGAATGACCGGTGACTATCAGGTAGCAATAGAAGAAGGTGCTACAATGGTTCGTGTTGGAACAGGCATTTTCGGAGAAAGAAATTACAATATATAATTTAATTATAGGAGAGAAAACATGTCAAAGTTTAGTGATAAAATTAAAAGTGTATTTACAATGGATTACAATGATGAATATGATGACGAATTCTATGATGAATATGACGATGAAGAAATAGATGAAACTGTTGAAGAGGAGCCTATTGCCCAAACACGTAGAAAGCCTGTGGAAAAAGTTACTCATGAAGAGCCTGAACATCATAGTTCAGCCAGAAGTAGTAAAAGTTTCACAAACAGAAGCAGAAGTTCAAGAAACAGCAAAGTTGTTCCAATGCGTGGCTCATCTGCAAAAGAGATGGAGGTTTGTGTAATTAAGCCAACACATTATGAAACAACAAAAGAAATTATTGATACATTATTAGATGGTAAATCTGTTGTTTTAAATCTTGAGGGTATTAAAATTGATTTAGCACAGCGTATTGTTGATTCTGTAATTGGCGGTTGTTATGCTATATCAGGAAATCTTCAAAAAATCAGCGGATATATTTATTTAGTTACACCACATTCTGTTGATATTACAGGTGATTTTCAGGATTCTGTAAATGATACATCTGACTACTCATCTACTTACTCAACAAGAAGAACATATTAAGGTGTAAGATGAACAAAGAAGAATCGTTTTTATTAAATCGAATAAAAGATTTGGCAAATACAGCATTTAATAAAAATATTTATACATATTCAGATTTTTTGAATATAAATGAATTAAGTCTTTTAAATCATACAGTTAAAGAATTACCTCCGGTTAAAACAACATTAACGGGAGGTAATAATTATGCTGAAAGAAAAACAGTAGTATTTGCACCGGATGAAATATATTATAAAATGGATATTCCAATTTCAGTTCTAAAAATTGCACCTGTAAATTCCAAGTTTGCTGATACGCTGTGTCATAGGGATTTTCTTGGTGCTATTTTAAATTTAGGAATAAATCGCTGTAAAATTGGTGATATTTTTGTTAAAGAAAATATGGCATATGTGTACGTAAAAAGTGAAATTGCCGATTACATTATTGAAAATCTATTTAAGATAAAACATACCAATGTGTCAATAACCGTATCAGAATATACTGATATTGAAGTTTTACCTAATTTTAAAGAAATTACAGGGACAATTTCAAATGTAAGACTTGACAGTATTATTGCTACAGCATTAAATTCAACCAGAAGTAGTATTCTTTCATATATAGAAGAAAGAAAGGTCTTTATAAACGGCAAATTAACTGTATCAAACGGTGCAGGAGTTAAAAATGGTGATATAATTTCAGTACGTGGAAAAGGACGATTCATTTTTGACGGTGTAATTAAAGAAACAAAAAAAAGATCGGAAGAGCGTCGTGTAGGGAAAGAGTGTAGATCTCGGTGGTCGC
>URQO01000004.1 GCA_900550135.1 uncultured Eubacterium sp. | reverse complement strand
AAGGCCTATTAATTATATTTAAATATTTAATTTACAGAAAAACTTTCACACTCTCATTTTTTCTTTAGTGCTTATGCCACTATCATTTTTTAATCACACTACTTATGCAAAAGAAGATATTGCTTTAGATGAGCAGGAATACACTAATTTTACGTTATCCAATATAGATAGCATTTCTACAGAAAAACTCGACAATGGTGACTATGTTATAACTGTCATTAGTTCTGATTTGTTTTCTGACACTATTTCAAATATTTCCACAATCTCGGCATCGAAAACAATTACAAAAACTAAAACTACATATTACAAAAATTCTGCAGGTTCCGTTTTGTGGTCTGTCTCCATCAAGGCTACTTTTTCATATAACGGTAGTACTTCAAAATGCACTAATTGCTCACACAGTACCACATCTCCAGGCAAATCATGGTCGATTAAAAGCTGTACTTCTTCAAAAAGTGGAAACTCAGCTACTGCGAAAGCCGTTGCTACTCATACTGATGGAGACGGTTCAAAATATAACATTAATAGAAGCGTAACCATTTCATGTAATGCAAATGGAAAAGTATCTTAAAGTGTCAATCACAAAATACTTGATTAAGAATTTATGCTCATATTATAATTTATTTGTATATAAAGTACTCCTTTATATACGAAAACTCTTTAAAATGCCCTTAAAATTTAATTATTAAGGGCATTTTAAAATAGAAATATTTTATCTATAAAAATTCATTTCATCATCTAGTTTTTTACTTTTTTCTATTTTTTTGCCTATGATTTTTATTTCATTCATATATTCTTTAACATCCTCATCCAACATTTCTTTTGCATCCTCTGCTCGGTCAACCAATCTTTCATATGCATCCATCTCCATTCTGGTTCTGTTAAACTTACTTAATACATCATCAACATTTTCTCCGTTTAAATCTTTCAGCAATCTCTTTTCCAAATTTTTTGCATTTTTCTCCTGCTTTTTTAACTGCACGATTTCCTCTTTCAGCTTTTTTCTTCCCCCTAATAACCTATATTCTTTTCTTTCAATCTTCTCTTCCAACTCCTTAATAGTCATATGTGTTTTGTTTAAATTTCTATTATTTTCCACTAATCTGTCAACGTTTCTTGCATACTGCTCATACTCTTTTACAAACATAGGAGCCTTTGGTCCAATGGCATTCTTAAATATTTTTATTAATCCCTTTAGACAATCACAGGCTAGTCTCACTGCCTTTTCAAAAACCTCTGCTATTATTCCCACACTGCTACTTTCCATGGTCGATTTATTTTTATTCAAGCCTCTAACTGTTTTTGTTTCCATTTTTCCGAATTTTCTTACTGTCTTAAGAATTTTTTCTTCCTTAATGGTTCTTATGTGTTTTCTTGGAACGTCATAGAACAATGCTTCATCAACTATACCATTCCACTTCATTCTCGTATTATTGTTTTTCCTTATCTGTTCTGCTTTTGGATTATTCTTCCCAATCTTCTTGGTTGATAAATAAATGTCTCTATTGCTAAAAACCTGCAGTTTATCTTTGTCCTGCAGAAAAGAATTTATGTGATCCGTGTACAGTGTCTTAACTCCTTTTAGAAATGACCTTGCCTTAAATTCTGCCTTCTTCTTCGAAAATCTTGTATACTCATAAACTTCCCCTTTTTTTATAATGCTACAGCCTTTTCTTACCTTTCCATCAACATCAAGAATCTCTTTTTTTGTTCTTACGTGTTTTCCATTTTCATCATAAAACATGTTTCTTGTGGCAACTTTCTCTAGACTTTTTTTCAGTTCTTCCCTTTCTGAAAATATTAAGTGAATATGTAGGTTTGTTTTTGTTTTATTGTGATGCATTGCCGCAATGCAGTTTACTCCATATGATTTTTTAAACAGTTCCGTGAAATCCTTAAGTACCTTTTTCTTATCCATGTTGCAGAATGGTTCAGGCAATGCAATTATCAATTCTCTTGATTCAATACACTTACCCGAACTTCCGCTTTTCTTAAATTCCAGTCTGTTGCATTTGCCAAGTTCCGACCAGAATTTTTCATCTGCCGTATCATATACTGCATACAAATTTTCCTGCCTTTTAGGATTTGTAATATAATCAATTCTGCCTTTTAAATTAGTTAGCTTGCTTATCTGTATAAATGAATTTCTTGTCATGAATCTGTTCCTCCTAGTCTTCTAATCTTCTAAATTTAAATAAAATAAAAAGCCCCCTGCAAGGGCGAAATATAAACCCTTAAGAGCATAAAATACGAAGTATTTTGTGCGATGGGTGTATTTCGCTCTCAAACGCCGAGGGCTTATATGGTTGCTTCATCTTTTTTCTTTTTCCGTTTGCACAACTTATTTTGCTGATTTTATTTGTTCCTTTACCTGCAAGTGTCACTTGCAGGTCATTGACATTTAAACCAGCAACTACCAACGAAACTCCTCCGGTATTCCTTTCCGATTAAGATAAGCTATTCTGTTACTCTCTCTTTCTTCATCCGTACCGGCCATTAAGCTCTTCGTATATAAATCTCTAGTAACAAGCCTGTCCATCTTTTCAACCAGTCCTTCACTGATTTCCTCACGTAAATCTTCTCTGTCATAAATGAAATACTGATACATCATTCTGAACAAATCTTCATCTATCATCATTTTCTTATTTTTCTTTTCCATTTTTCCTCCAATCTGGTACAACTGTAAACACGTAATAAAGCAATTTATTTTTTTAGTTTTCTCATCACTGTTTACAGTTTAAGGTTTACATCAATTCCATATTTCCCATAAATAAAGGGATTGCTCACTGTTTTCATGTAAACAGTCCGATTTTTCAGTCAGTGTTACTGTTTACAAATTAACTGCCATTTCCAAAAGCACAGACTGTTTACATTCACTGTTTACAAATATTCCAGCTGTTACTGTCACTTGCACTCCGGTAATATTCAGCCTTGTGACTTCAGGTCCCGAGGTTCCAACTCCAAAAGAAAGTGACATTATGTCACTAACTTTTACTTTGCGACATCATGTCGGGAAGTTTAAATCCTACACATCAAAAGGCAGCTGAACATTTTCATCAACTTCCACAAATTCATCAATATGTTTTCTCTTCCATCCTCTCTGGGTTCCATACTTTTTAAACCGATGAGTTGATATTGATTTCCAATCATTTGAAAATTCGTTTCTCATAATTGCTCCGATTTCTTTTGATTCATAAGGCTTAGGCTCTTCATTTTCATGGTGAAATGCCAATTCATAAATCATTGAAGAACATACATAATCCTCTTTAGTTGTTTCAAAGAAGTTTCCAATTATGCCAACCTTTGTGTCTTCCGGCATACAGTTCTTCTGCATTTCAATCAATTCTTCCGTAAGTTCCTTATTAAATACAAGTTTTGTATTTACACCCCTGTGATACATGTCCATGATTTCTGCCCAACACTGTTCCATATAACTTCTTGTTTCATCCTCATCTTCAAGTGGATGTTGCTCTGCCTTATCCTTATCAACAAATACAGGTATAAACCTTCTGTTACCTGACCTGTCAAAAGGTAAAAAGTCAGCATTGTTGGACGAACCAACGAATATGCACTGTCGTGGTCTGTCTTCCGGATGTGTTTCATAGGGAACCTTATATGTTTCACTCTGACGGCTTAAAAATGACTTTATTTCCTCAACACTTCTTGCGTTGCAGGTTGCAAGCATTTCTGCCATTTCAATAATCCAGTGTCCCTGAATCTTTCTGAATACATTTTCGTCATCAAGTTTTCTTAAATCATCTGAAAACCATTCGTTTTCCATTGTGAGAAATCTTAAAAAACTGGATTTTCCTGCTCCCTGTCCTCCAACTAAGCAGACCATATATTCAAACTTGCATCCGGGATTATATACTCTTTGTACCGCTCCCATCATCATTATTCTTGTAGCCTCGTAAATATAATCGCTTTCCTCTGTCCCAAGATATTTTGGAAGAAGATGTCTTAATCTTTCGGTTCCATCCCACTCCAAGCTTTCCAGTCTGTCTATAATGGGATGATAATGATTGTTATTTCCTACAATGTCAATTGCTCTCTTAATGTTCTTATCCCTCGTGATGCCATATAGTTTTTCCATTCTAAGCATTATGTTGTTAAAATCAGTATCCGTAAAAGTCTTTGAACGTCTTCTCCAATCCATTTCCTTTACTATGTCTGTTTTACAGGAAAGCTCATTACGTCTTATTGCACCCTTTAGTAATGGGTCGTTATTAAGAACTGCTATGGCATTTGATATGGTTTGTCTCACCACACCATCAGGTCTTTTTTCAAGACTATTTCTTACGGCTATTATTTCATCATTTTTGTTGTCTGAATCCTCCGTTTTGGAGGATTCATTTATTGTATTATCATTCATCGTCAGTCCTCCTTGTTAAAAATTTCTTGTTACGGAAGGTATTCCCTGCTATAATCTAATTGCGTTATTAATGTAGCAGGGATACTCTCCTTGTTATGTGGAAAAGCCCTATTTTACTTGGGGCTTTTTTCTTTCTTTAAACCCATTTAAAATATCCAACATTGTTCTTATAGGAACAAATATCTCTTCATCAATTTTTCCACCTGCCTCTATTCTCTTTAGCTGCACAATTATTTCCTGAAGATATTTTCTGAAACTTAGCATCATTAACGGATTTCCCACAGCTCTGATTTTTGTATAGAGTAATGATTGAATCATAAATTCCTGCTTTGTTTGAAATCCACTTAATTTTGCCCTCATATTAATTTCCTCATTTTCTTCTGGAGATACTCTAAAGGCAACTGTTACATTTCTCCATCTTCCTTTTGAATCATTGTTCCTGGCACTCATCTAATAATACCTCTCTTTCTTCATCCATTGTTTTTGCCATATCAGTCTGAACAGTTGGAAATAAATGTGCATATCTATATGTAATATCAACTGCCTCGTGACCTAATCTATCTGCTATAGCCAATGCCGTGTATCCCTTGTCTATTAAATATGATACATGTGAATGTCTAAGATCATGTACTCTTATTCTCTTAACTCCGGCAGCTTTTGACCCTCTAACCATTTCATGGCGAAAATAACTTTTTGAATTTTGAAAAATTCTGTCCTCTTCTCCAATACCATATATACTAGACAAATATTCCTTTATTTCATCAGCTAAAAAATTAGGCTTTACTATGTTTCTTATGCTTTTTTGTGTCTTAGGGTCAGTTACAATATCCTCACCACGAACCCGCTTATACGATTTTGTTACTTTTAAAATATTATTTTCAAAATCAAAATCTTTTGGAGTTAATGCTAGAAGCTCCCCAATTCTAAGCCCACACCAATACAAAATTTCAAAGCCGTAAAAGGATTGTGGTTTGTCTGATACCTGCTCAATAAATTTTTGATATTCCTTTTGAGTCCAAAAATCAACCTTTCTTTCTGTTCCACTGCCCATATTTCCTGCTTTACTTGCTACATTCCACTTAAGTCCGTAGTATCTTACCGCATGATTAAGCATTGCGCTTAATTGATTGTGTATTGTTTTAAGATAAGATTGTGAAAAACTTTTCCCTGCTTTCGTTGTTTGGCTTTTAATTTCTCTTTGCCATTCAAAAACGTCTGTTATCTTAAGTTCGTTTATTTTTCTTTTTCCAATATAAGGAAGTATTTTTGTTAAAATTATGTTTTCCTTTTCTTCCCAAGTGTTTGGTCTGACTTTATGGCTAACATCTCTTTTGTATAATTCAAAAAAATCCTCAATTGTCATATCAAGATCCTGATGGTCCTGCAATTTAAAATGTCTTTCCCAGTCTAAAGCTTCTGATTTTGTTCGAAAGCCTCTTTTTGTCTTTTGCTTTCGTATGCCTTTATAATCCTTGTAATAACATCTGACTTCCCATTTTTCTGTCTTTTGATTTTTGAACACCATTTATTCCACCTCCTCTTTACTTTTTATTCCATAAATTCGTTCTTCAAAATACTGTCTGCTAAGTCTTCCCTGAACAGTTACAAATCCCTGTTCCTTAAGTTCATTATTCAGATTTCTAATAATCTTATAGCCCATAGCTTCTGAAACACCCATTTCTTTTGCTATATCACCTGCTCTAACAAAAAGTGTATCTGCCATAATATCACCTCCTCTCACATAAATTTCATTACTCTGTGCAGTACATTTCTGAACTGTATTGTATGTATTTTATCAGTTCGTTTTTGTACTGTCAAGTAAAATGTTTCACTTCTGAACTGTCCTTTGTTTTTTATATTTCATATATGAACTGTTTGTGATATAATACAAGCAGTTATAAAAAGATACGGAAGGATATATTTTATGAAAAAAAATAAAAAAAATTTTTCTCTAAACGCAAAAAATCTTGCCTCTGCCAATTTAGGGCAAAAAATTAGATTTTATAGACAAACTGCTGGCATGACACAAAAAGAACTAGGCTCTGCTTGTAATGTAAATGAATCTACTATAAGAAATTATGAGCTTGGTAATCGTTATCCTGATTCAGATACTATATTTGAAATTGCAAATGCATTGGAAATTTCTCCATATGTCCTTGCAACTCCTAATCCTATTTCAGCAGCAAGTTCATTACAATATTTGTTTAACATAGAGAAAACTTTGGATTTGACCCCAACAATCATTGACGGAAAAGTTTATTTAGAGGTGTCTTCGGACATAGACATAGATGATGCCACTATTGCTCCTCTAGCTAATCTTAAAAGAATGCTAACTCATTGGGCAACAATGTACGACAAATTTATTAATGAAGAAATTAGTGAGGAAACGTACCTCTTATGGCAGGCAAAGTATTTAAGTTTTGGAACAGACTTGGCTGACACTATTTTTAAAGCTGAAAGTGAAAAGGAAATTGAGGTTGATACTAATATTTCTGATGCTAAGAAAAGATTTAGAAAAGCTAATTTGAAGGATTAATGAGGTATTACTTATATCAAAACTGTTGCAAATTTTCGTTCAAAAATGTACTGTTTAAGAGTTTTTTTGAAAAAAATAGCAAAAAATATTGTCATTTTATTGTCACTCTAAAAAAGAAAAAACCTACAAACCCTTTATTTATGGGGTTTGTAGGCATATAAAATTCATTTTTGCATCATTCAAACTCGGCTTGCACCGAGTTAAACTTAAACATATTTGTTTAGGTTTCGTGTGCTTTTATCTGTTAATTTACCTATATTATATTATTTGTATTATCCTTCTGATTTCGTGTTGCCATAGTGTTGCCACGGAGATATTATAGCATAAGTTAGATTTTATTTCATTAAGTTCTTTTAATGTCTATAAAAATATATTAAACATTTTCAAATTCATTGAATGTTTTTTCAACTATTTTTATATTTTTTCTCTTAAAAATAATAACAAATTTTTTTGAGCTTCCTATTTTCTTCCAAGTGCCTTTCCCATCTTGTTGATTCAATGTTCTCTGGTATAATATATTCTTGTAATAATATTCTTTTATTTTAACTGGTCTATATAGAAGTGTTTCAATGAAAGAATCTATAATTTCAAACATTTCCTGCTCACTACGATAGTCAAAGGAAAAATAAATATATTCAAAATTCCAACACATTATTACGATTTCATCTTCTAGGAATTCCACTTCTATGTTCTGCGTAATGCATAACTTCGATTTATTATTACATATTTTATACTTTTCAGATAACATTCTTTTTACAACGCAAATATCTATCATTTTCCTAACCACCACTCCTTAAAATAATTTCTACCATTTGTAAACCATCTTACTACGAAATGTATCGGTTTATTATGATGTGCGGTATGTATTTCAAACTGTACTTTACTCATAACTTTTATTCCCATATACACCCCATTACTTCTGAAAAAGTATAATACTGGCTTTAATGCTTTATTAATTGCATTTATTATACGAACTCCCCATATCATACCAACCACAACCCCAAATGCTACAAACGCGACAGTAAAAGCAGTTAGTTTTTTTCCATTTAATCCGCATTTTTTTCCTATAGAATATGCAAGTGCTCCAAATATCACTCCACTAGCAGCTGCAATTGCAGCTCTAAAAAACCATTTTCCTGTTGGATCTATATTATTAACCGGATTTCCATTACAATAGCAATACAAATTATCTTTATACACACTATCACTTTCTATTTCTAATACACTGACATCATCTGCATTTATAAATCTTCCCACCTCTGCATCGTAATATCTGCTCTGCAGATAATAAAGATTTGTATCGCTTTCAGTATCAGTGCAGCTTCCGTCATAGTAGTATCCTCTGTACAATACATGATTTAACTCAAAGGGAACCTCATATCCTTCATAACAGAAACTCTTTCCATCATTTGTAATGACATTTCCCCATGCATCATATGTATATGAAGCAATCTCTGCTCCTCTGGCATCAAGCAGACCTGTCACATCTCCCTGCAGGTTCTTTTCATAATAGATTCTTGTGGTTTTTAATGTTTCGTTTATCTCACTTAACTGACTGTATTCAAAGCCGATAACATTATTAGATGAATCATACATATACCAGATGTCATACTTCTTTCCGGTCTTTTTGTATGTAACGGTTTCCCTTATAAGTTTTGTCTCATCCCATTCATATGTGGTTGTTGTTTTTTCTGTATCCTTATAAGTTCTAAGTCCGTCCTCACTGTACTTATATGTTACCCTGTTTCCATTGGTAAGAGTTGCTTCCTGCAACTGTCTTCCCCTGTACCAGTTAAATGACATTCCGTTATAGTATTCCTTCGGATTGCCACTGCTGTCATATGTGATTTCCTTTCCACAGTACTTTGTCAACTGATCAGGCCAGTCACTGTTTCTGTATGAATATTTTCTTAGTTCATCATCCTGTTCAACCAGCTTACCGTTGTCATTCATCACATATGTGTGCTTTGCCTCAACGTTTCCCGTTGTGGTGTATCCGTACTCATATGCCCTTGAAACATCATAGTCATATTCCCATGTAAGTCTTCCGTGTGCATCATATTCATATGCATTTGTAAGCTTACCGTCAGTTTTTATTCTGGTAATGTTTCCTGCCCTGTCATATGTGTAATCAATGTTTTTGTTTTCGTCATACTTTTCTATGTCAAATGTTCTGTGTGTAGAATCGTCTTCCACTGAATTGTACTTTAATATGTTCTTTTTATATTTATCTGAATATAAATCCGTTACACATGACTTTCCGTCATCTGACATTGTCTCGCTTAATACATCACCATTGTATAAGGTTGTCCTGTTCTTTATTTTGTCACCATCTGAACTGTCGGTTTCAATTTTTGAAACCAATGTTTCCTTTTTGTCATCAAGTGCCTTATATTCATATTTTGTGGTCAGTGTGCTTTTCTTATTTTCTTCATCCTCATTCTGTACAACTTCCTTTATGAATCCGTCACTTCTTGTCACTCTTGTTGTACCGTCATTATATTCATAATGGTATGCCAATTGTGCACTTTCCGTGTTATCGGTCAGACTAAGCATCTGACCTGAGCTGTTTACTGTCGTTACATATGAAGGTGTCTTTTCATCATTATAGAAAACTTCCGTCTTTTCCGCAACAGCAGCATCATCTTCTGAATCAACTTTATATTCCGTGGTTACCGTCCTTACCTTCTGCCTTTCATCTCCCGTGCCGTAATAAGTTACCTGTTCATCAGTATTTTCAACAGAAGCCCCTGTACTTTCTCCTGATTCATTGCCTGAATCATTCTGTGTGTGACTGTACTCGTATGAGACAAGTGTCCTGTCACCTACCTGAAGGTTTGTGATTTTGTTGTCGGAATTATATTCCATTGTGTATTTTGTCTGCTGATCACAGATAAATTCCACATTTCCATTTTCATCATATGTATATGTTATGCAGATGGTCTGCGTGTCATTGTCGTCATATTGTTCAACTATTGCCGTATTGTTTCCCTTTGCATCATAGAAATATTTCAGCCTTTTGTTTATTTTTGCATCACCATAATCACTGTAAATGCTCTTTATGTCTCCCCTGTAAATGTTTGCAATGTATGTAACCGTTACGCCATTTTCATTTTCAGAGTATTCCCTGTCATAAAGCCCCTTGTGAACCTTTGCTGCTGATGCAACTGACCTGTCCGTTCCCTTTAAGCGTGGGTTATCTGTTTTTCTTGGATTGTTGTCTCCAACATCATCCTTGTCTCTTAATCCGTCAAAGTCTGAATCATACAGCCACGGATCTGTTCCCTCCTGATATTCCTTCAGGTCAGTCCATCCGTCTCCGTCGCTGTCAGCATTTTTCTCATTTGCCACTGCCGGGTCTGTTCCTAGTGTAAATACTTCATATCCGTCAGACAGTCCGTCTCCATCAGTATCCTGCTCATACTTTGGATTGTCCTCCGTGCTGTATGCTGTTTCAGTGTTCCACATGGTCTTAAAGTCCCATATTTCATATCCGTCCTCAAGACCGTCTCCGTCTGTATCCATTGAAGTGATTTCAAAGGAATATCCCCTATCACCTGAATCACCATCTTCTGTTTTTTCCAAGGTTACAATGTTTGAAACCTTTACCGTACCGTCTGAATATAATACCGCTGCTCTAATGTCTATGCATTCATCCACGTTGGATGCATTTATTTCTGCCTTTTCTGAAATGTCTGTTCCCTTATACTTTGCGCTAAATTTTAATGCATTGTCTTTTCTTGTAAATATCTTGTATCCTGTTACCGCTACCCCTTCCTGCAGTTTATTATCATCTTCTATGGAAGTAATAATGCTGTTACTCTGTTTATCATATTCAGCACTTATGTTTATGGAAGCATCATATGGTTCAAAATCTCTGTATGTTAAATAGATTGACATGTGTCTTGATTCACTGTTCGTTCCATTTTCGTCCTGTATGTAATGTGCTTCCGGACCATAAAACAATGCTGCTCCGCCTTTTTTTGCCGTAAACACCAGTCCGTTGTTTTCTATCTGTTCATCGGCTATATCCTGCACCCATTTTGTTATGTCAAGGCAATGTCTTGTGCCCTCAACTCCCGTAAACTTTTCTTCAAGAAGTACTTCTTCAGAAGCCCCCGGTTTATTGTTCCACGTGATTGTATCAGGATTCCATGAGTCCTTTGCCGTACGAAGCTCCAGTGTTCCCACCTGATACGGTGCACGGTAACTGCTTTCATACAGATTTAATGATGCAGATTCAATGTATTTTCCCCTTATGTTCAGTCCACTGCCCACCAACGCACTTCCTGTTAACAGATTTGAAGTATCCAAATATACATGTTCCTCTGAATTGTATGGATAACTTGATATCATGTTGTTCATGGCACCCAGATAATGATTATGCATGTTCACATTTTGCTGAAAATCAACAGACCAAACTGATGCAGTAGTTAGGTAATCAAACATCCATACCATTGTAGGATCGATTGTAACCGGATACTTTGTGGCTTCGTTTTCAAAATAATCATTACTTACAATTACTTTTAACACTTCATTTTCGCCATTTTTTTCTAGTTCATATTCTACACTTTTGTAATCTTCTTTTCCGTCTGCATCAACTAAGAATGGGGCTTCTATTGTTCCTATGATTTTATTGGTATTTTTGTCATACACCAACAGACCTTTATCATTTTCCTGTTTTTTCAAATAGAGATTCTTTGTTTCAATTTTATATTCAAATATATTTGTTTCGGGCTTTTCATTTAGTACAATGTTCTCTTTCACGCCACAGTTGTTTACGGAATATTGATATTCCATGTTTTTTGATTCCGATATATATTTTAATTCATTTGATTCCTCATTTTTTATGCATTCAAACTCATTATTTTCATTTGATTGAGATGTATTTTTATCATCTCTGTTTATGTCATCATTTTCTTCTTCGATAACAGGTGTCATCTTTAAAATGTACTTCCCATGGCTTAACATTATGCCGTCTTCAATGTCATCTGAAAAATATGCCTTGTTATCACTGGATTTGTTTACATATTTGTATGAAGATTTGTCACCCAACCCGTAGGTACTTATAGACTTTTTCCCGTTTTTTCCAATGTCAACAATTTCATTTTCATAATCTTTCAATTGTCCGTCTTTTTCATATCTGATGTTTGATAAGAATAATTCTGTTTTCTTAGATCCGTCAGACAACAGATACGTGTTTGAATTTTCTGTTCGCTCATCTGTCAGTTCCTTGACTACTGTTACTTTGTTATCAGCTGCTTTTTGTGAATTCTTGCCATCATTAACGGAATTGGCTAACGCATTAATTCCCGAACCTGTTCCAATTATCGCTATTGTTAATGCAAGTGACACCATTTTTTTGCTTATGTTTCTTATTCTCATACTACCTCTGTTACTCCTTCCTAAATAATTAGCAGTAAATTTCCGTACAGTAAGAATAATCTTCCTGCATTAATTATCCTTACCCATCCTTCTCTTCCATCATAACATGTTTTTCCAATATGCACACTAACAAAAATCTTTTGTAACATTTTTATTTTGATTTTACTATTGTTTGTATTTACTCCACTGTATTTCACTTGTTTTATCTCTGTCTGTGTCTTGTTTTTTCATTGTTTTTGCCCATTTCAATTGCTTTATTGTAATCCTCCCTCCTCAGGAAATTCTTAAAATATCCAAGTTTTTTCCTATCGTCATACAGTCCGTCAATCTCTTTTTCCTGCTCATCAATGCTTTCTCTTAGCCTGCTATTTTGTTTCCTTAGCATTTCATTTACTTCAAGCTGTTCATTATATTTTTCTGTCAGTTCCTTAAGTTGTGCAAAACATCCCTTTGCAAATTTAACCACATTTTTAAATGCATCATACATTTTATCTATAAATGGAATTACAATCTTTTCCCGATAATTCTTGGCAGACATGATTCCCTTTGGATTGTCCGGTCCTTTTCTAACCATGGTTTCAAGTTTTTTCACATTTTTTCCTAAGTCAGCCACATTTTCAACTATTTTTAATTCCTCATACATGTCTGCTAATTCTTTTTCAGCTGCTATCTGCTTAATCATCGTTTCCTTAAGTTCCTGTTTGGATTCAGCATTTTCCCTGGCTAACTGATTTGCTTTTTTTGTTTCTGCCAGAGTTTTATATTCTGCAACTTTTAAATCATTATTTCTTCCTTTTTCCTTTCTTTTCAGGAACTCTCCAATCCATGTGAATGACCTGTCCTCTGCATATTCTCTTATTCTGCCCTGCAGTACTTTTTCAAGAAATTCCTTTGTGCATACTTTTCTCTTTGACACTTGCCTTGACATTCCCTTTTTAAATCCGTCAGCTACGGGAACTGCCACCACGTGCATGTGTGGGCTTGCCTCATCATAATGTATCACAGCATTTGCCACAACAAGATTTGGTGCTTCCTTCTGTAACATGTTAAGCATTTCCTTAAATGCCACATCCATCTTTCTTCGCTTGTTGGGATTCTTATCCCAGAACTCCTTGTCTCCTATCTGAAAAATAAGTTCCACTGCCATGTCTTTGTTTGACTTTGCAGTCTTTTCAAAGTAATCATCAATCTTTCTGTCATCCCTTGTCTGCTTTTTGTTATATTCCCTGACTGCTTCGTCAAACTGTTCCTTATATACTTTTTTTACATCCTGCACTAATTTATCCGTACCCCATAAAATTACAATGTTCTCCTTATCATATTCCAAGGAGCGGTACTTTCGTAAATTGTGCTTTGCAACACCTGAGAGTTTCGCCTTGCTGTTAATGGCACTGTTTTTCTGACTCAGGTGTGCTGAATATGATAATCCTGCCATAATCTCACTCCTTTTTTTCTTTTATTGTTTTGATACGTGCGGTGACACCTGCACGTTGTTAGTCTTTAGTAGTCTGCCCGAGGCTGTTGAAAACGGGTGGTTCTTATCAATTTGGCTCTGCCATAATTGATAACCCCCTAGCAGTTCTGTCATAGACACAACTGCGGGGGCTCTGCCGAGGGCTTATATAGCTGCTATCAATGCTTTACTCATAACCTGTCAAATGGCATTTAGTGGTTGCTGTAATTGTAATGGCAGCTATATTATGTTTAACCTCGGGACTCCGGGTCCCGCGGTTCTTAGTGACATGATGTCACTAACTTTTAACTGTAACCAATCCTTTTTGGTTCTCCCTGATTATTCTTTAACCTGCAAGTGTCACTTGCAGGTATTAATATTATCAACAAGAAACCTATTTATGTTGCAAGCTGTTACTACCATCTAAAGTCCCGGTGCATTCCAACGGTGTCAAGATATTTCTCTCTGTACTCTTCCCTCTCTTCTTTTGTGGGTGCCATTTTACTTTTTGTGTAATCCTCGTGCCTTGACATCTTGCTTAGTTTTTCTTCCAATTCAGAAATTATAAGATTATTAATTTCTTCATTATCTTTCATGTCTAATACATGATACTTAATCAAAGCCATCATTAATTCATTGCTTATCATTCTGTTTTTGCTCATTTTCAAACCTCTCTATTCTTTAATCAATCTTGTTCCGTGTCGATGCGTGACGGTTGTGACGATGATTTACGTACCATAAAACATCGTCACCATCGACACCATCGTCACACTTTACTCTTTTTCATATTCCAATGTTATGATTCTGCCATCGTGACAACGCTTATTGTCATACCTGATGCCATAATCCTCATACAGCCTTCCTGCCTTAATGTTTAACTGTCTGGTCAGCTGATTCGGAACTAAATTAATCTCCTGTATCTTATCCATCAGTTCACTTGCCGTTCCTTGAAAACATCCTGCTTCCATCAGATATGTATTAACAGCAGAAAGTACTTTATCTTCCGGCTCTTTCCACAGCTCTGTTTCAGCCTTTTCAAATTTCCACAAACACAACTCAGGTTCAAACTTAAGATAAAGTTTCTGGTCCTGTTGGTCTCTTCCTGTTATGTCAACGGTAGCCTTTAGGTCAGTTCTTTTTTCCTTCTGCATGATGAAAGCTCCGTCAGCTGCACCAAGCAGTCCGTTTGTTCCCGATATCATTTCAAAGGCATCTGATGAATCCATCTTTCTTGTGTGATGAACCACCAGAATGCAAATGTTATGTTCATCAGCAAAGTGTTTTAGCTTTGTAATGATGTCATAATCGTTTGCGTAACTGAATTTATCTCCACTTATTTCCTTGATTTTCTGAAGTGTGTCAATTATTACAAGTCTTGTATCAGCATGCGCCACAAGAAACTCTTTAAGCTGTTCTTCCAGACCTTCATTGAGATTTTTGGAACGTGTGGCGAAGTAAAAATGCTCTGCCACATCAATTCCAAACATTCTTGAAAGTCTCTGTTGAAGTCTTGCATAATCATCTTCCAGTGCCAGATACAGCACTGTTCCCTGATTGGTCTTATGCCCCCAAAGGTCAATTCCTGCACTTACACAGAAACCTATTTCAGCCATTAAGAACGACTTTCCAACCTTTGGTGCACCGACAAACAGATACACTCCGTTGTAAATCAGATCCTCAACCAAGGGCTTCTTAATCGGATATACCGTGTCATAAAGTTCTTCCATTGATACTGTTTCCAGATTTTCACCCACCGGGGTACCGGTGGATTGCAAATTGCGAACACAATTATTATCTGTTATACTGTTACTGTGTTTGGTAACACTTGGTGACTGCCCGTTATCTGCGCCAACAGATACGTTAAGGGCGGCCACTGTTGTTTTATTATTCATTATTCTTATCCTCCTTCATTCCGTTCATGGTAACACCGATTAGTTCAATTACCTCTAACAAAACATCATCAACCTCACCTGCACTTGTAATTCTTTTTAACTCCTCATACACGTCATTAAGTCTGTTTTTTAAGGCAATGTAAACCTTTGGATTTCCATTTACCACAATTTTCTTTTCACACAGCCTGCGGATAATGTATTCCTGCTTTGTCAGTCCTGACAGGGAAACCTTGTCATCAATGATTCTTGCCTCTTCCTCAGAAACCCTGAAGGCTACTATCTTATTTCTCCAACGACCGTGACTGTCCAATGATTTTTCCATTATTCCTAACTCCTTTCCTCTTCAAGTTTTCTTGCCATTTCATCCTGCTTGTTTGGATACATGTGGGCATATTTGTAAGTAATGCTGATTGCTTCATGCCCTACCCTTTCAGCTATGTCAAGTGCTGAAAATCCTCTGTCCATAAGCAGTGAAATGTGTGAATGTCTAAGGGCGTGTATGTTGATTCTCTTAATTCCTGCCTTCTTGGAACCTCTTGTTATTTCGTGTCCAAGATACCCTTTTGACTTAAAGAAAAGTCTCTGGTCAGGCTTCAGGTCATAAAAGCATTTCATGTAATCCTTAATCTCATCTGCCAGAAACTGTGGAATCTTCACCACCCTGTTACTCTTTTTTGTCTTTGGAGAAGTAATGATTTCACGTCCCTTTACCTTCTGATAATTCTTGTTGATTCTCATTGTGTTATTTTCAAAATCAAAATCTGCCGGAGTAAGTGCCAGTAGTTCTCCTTCCCTGACACCTGTCCAGTACAATACTTCAAATGCATAAAACGATAATGGCTTGTCCATGACTGCTTCCGAAAACTTCAGGTATTCTTCCTTTGTCCAGATTTCCACTTCCTTTTCAACGTCATTTTTCATTGTCCCGACTATTGCTGCAGGATTTGTGGATAGCCCATAATATCTTTTTGCAAAATTAAATATTGCGCTAAGCTGTGCGTGAATTGTTCTTAAGTAACCTGATGAATAAGGCTCTCCCTTTTCATTCCTGTAATTAAGCAGTTCATTCTGCCACTCCATTACATCCTTTGGTTTAATCTCATCCATTCTTCTGTCCTTAAAGTAAGGAAGGATTTTATCTCTTACCACATATGATTTTGTCTCAAAGGTGGTTTCCTTTACCCTTGCCTTCTTGTCTCTTTCGTAGATTTCATAAAAACTTCCAAATGTCATGTTCAATTGTCCGTTTTCGGCTTTCTTCTTATTTTCAAGCCAAAACTCCGCTTCTCTTTTTGTGTTGAAGCCTCTTTTCTGTGTTTGTCTTCTTTTTCCGGTAAAGTCCGTATAGCGATAAACAGCTCTCCACTTTTTCCTATTATTTGCCATGTAAGAATAAACGCTCATGTTCATCACCTTCCTTTAATAAATATTTTCTAATCACCGCTGTACATTACTTTTTTTCTGAAATAAGAAGTACAGACACGTCCTGCTACCGTGATGATGCCTTTTTCTTCCAGTTCCTTATTAAGCTGTCTTACAATCTTGTAAGCCTTGGACTTTGAAACAGAAAGTTCTTCTGCAACATCGTCGACTGTCATAAAGTTCTTTTCCATGATTTTTTCCTCCTTCATTATATTTCTTAAACATATTTGTTTAAGATAATGTGCATTATATTAAACTTTTTAGTTTAAGTCAATAGAAAAATTAACTTTTTTTGTTTAAGTTTTTCTTGATATATATTTTTACCTATGTTATACTAACCATAGCGAATTTGTTTAAGTTATCTCGCATTGGGAATTTTTATGTTAAATTGGAGGTTTGTTATGGCAATTGGTGAAAGAATTAGAACCTTTCGCAAGCGTAAAGGTTTAACTCAAAAGGAATTGGGAGTTCAGTTAGGTTTTAAGGAAAGTACTGCTGATATCCGCATGGCTCAATATGAAGCAGAGAAACGTGTTCCCAAGGATGATTTGATTGAAACTCTTTCTTCCATTTTGGAAGTTTCTCCTGCGGCCATTAATGTTCCTGACATTGATACTCATGTGGGAATTATGCAGCTTCTGTTCACTCTTGAAGATATTTATGGTATATCCGTCAGACAGGAAGGAAGTCATGTTACCCTTGATTTAGGTGCCATCCACGACGCTTTAGGTCATGAGGCAAAGTCCTGGGCAAAGATGAAGTCCAAGCTTGATACCGGAGAAATCTCCAAGGAAGAATACGATAATTGGAGATACAACTATCCGGCTAATACTCACGGATATCATAAACTAATTGATTTATAAAAGAGCATAAAAAAACCTTACTGACTCCTCAAAATCAGTAAGGTTTTTTCATTTATACATATGGGTAAATTGTTTTAGTGTTGCCATATCGTTGCCACGATATAATCACTACCTCTCACAATGCCCATAAATAAAGGCATTGTGGGATTTTTGTGTCTATTCAAACTCTATAGTTCCAGGTGGCTTACTTGTCAAATCGTACATTACTCGATTGACTCCTTTCACCTCGTTTATTATTCTGTTCATTACCTTGTTCAATACTTCGTATGGTATTTCAGCAGATTCGGCTGTCATAAAGTCAATTGTCTTTACAGCTCTGAGGGCTACTGCATAGTCATATGTTCGCTCGTCGCCCATTACACCTACTGAACGCATATTTGTTAATGCTGCAAAGTACTGGTTTATTTCTTTATCAAGTCCTGCGTTTGCAATTTCTTCACGATAGATTGCATCTGCATCCTGAACGATTTTTACTTTTTCGGCTGTTACTTCGCCAATGATTCTGATTCCAAGTCCCGGACCTGGGAATGGCTGACGGAATACTAAGTACTCAGGTATTCCAAGTTCAAGTCCAGCCTTACGAACTTCGTCCTTGAACAAATCGCGAAGTGGCTCGATAATCTCCTTAAAATCAACATAGTCAGGCAATCCACCTACGTTGTGGTGTGATTTGATTACTGCTGATTCTCCGCCAAGACCACTTTCTACTACGTCAGGATAAATTGTTCCCTGAACCAAATAGTCAACAGCTCCAATTTTCTTTGCTTCTTCTTCAAATACACGGATGAATTCTTCTCCAATTATTTTACGCTTTGCTTCAGGCTCTTCAACTCCTGCCAACTTCTCATAAAATCTGTCCTGGGCATTTACACGGATAAAGTTTAAGTCGTAATCTCCATCAGGACCAAATACTGCCTCAACTTCATCGCCTTCATTTTTTCTTAAAAGACCATGGTCTACAAATACACATGTAAGCTGATTTCCAATTGCCTTTGCTAAAAGTACTGCTGCCACTGATGAATCAACACCACCTGACAATGCGCAGAGAACTTTTCCGTCGCCTACTTTTTCACGGATTGCCCTAATTGAATTTTCAACAAATGAATCCATCTTCCAGTCACCGGCACATCCACATACATTGTATACATAGTTGCTTAAAATTTCTTTTCCACGTACTGTGTGAAGTACCTCAGGATGGAACTGTATTGCATAAAGTTTCTTTTCCTCGCATTCAGCTACTGCTACAGGGCAATCACTTGTGTGTCCTGTAATCTTAAATCCAGGTGCGGCCTGTGAAATATAGTCAAAATGACTCATCCAACATACCGTGTCTTCTTCAATACCTGTAAATAATTTCGAAGTTGTATCTACATGTACTTCTGTTTTTCCGTATTCTCTTACCGGAGCTTTTTCAACTTTTCCACCAAGGATATGCTGCATCAACTGTGCTCCATAGCATAATCCAAGTACAGGAATTCCAAGTTCAAACAACTCTTTAGTGTAAGTTGGTGCACCTTCTTCATAACAGCTGTTTGGTCCACCAGTTAAAATGATTCCCTTAGGATTCATTTCTTTTATCTTTTCGATATCTGTTTTATATGAATAAATTTCACAGTAAACGTTGCACTCACGCACTCGTCTTGCAACAAGCTGGTTGTACTGTCCACCGAAATCTATTACGATAACTAACTCTCTATCCATGTTTCCTCCTGTATATACGTTTTGCAGAAAAAATACCTGCACTTCTGTTATTTTACTCTATTCTGCCTAAATGTACAAGTAAGTTCTGATGAAGAAAATTACTTTGTAAGTTCAAAAATATTTTCCTATCAAGCATATGCCGATACAAACATAAAAGAAGCACCTGCTACACATTTCATATAACAGATGCTCCACTATTTTAATACCCTGACTTTACAATCCCATTCTCAACCGCAGGTACTTTTTAATCTTCTGAATCTTCTCTGAACTTTTTATACTCTCCATATCAATCTGGACTGCTGAGTATATAACTTGTTCCTATCCATTTGTCCCGCTTTTACTTCTTTATCTACTTTAACCATAAGATGCTATGACTCATCGAACCTTCGTTTTGAACACTTCCTGTCCTTTCCGTTTCTTTGTAACATCTTATCCAATAATTACTACTAAAACAATCTTCCGTTGATTGCCATGTCAGTAGATATCACTGGGTAAAACTCCTTTCACCTTAAATCTTCGATACTGTTGCTATCGGGTCGACATCCAATAACAAATTGGTTTTTAAATGTATTGTAGAAGTCCTTTTAGGTATTTATTTCTTATTTACTTTGTACCTAGAATATATCATGTTTTTCCCTGGTTTTAAAGGCTTTTTTGTCAATTTTTTAATCTTTATTGAAGTTGCATAAAACTATTTTTATTTAAACATTTTTATGAATCGTTTTCTTATTCAAAATGACTATTCTGCCTCTTCCAGCTTCTGTTTTACAAACTTGGCAGTGTAGCTTGTAGGATGCTCTGCCACCTGTTCAGGGGTGCCGGCAACTACTACTGTTCCACCACGGTCACCACCATCCGGTCCCATGTCTATAATGTAATCTGCTGCTTTTATTACATCCAGGTTATGCTCAATTACCAAAATGGTGTTTCCCTCGTCTGTCAATCTTTGCAAAATCTCAACCAGTTTGTGTACATCTGCAAAATGAAGGCCCGTTGTTGGTTCATCAAGTACATAAATTGTTTTACCGGTACTTCTACGACTTAACTCTGTAGCCAGCTTTATACGCTGTGCCTCACCACCTGACAACTGTGTACTAGGCTGTCCCAATTTAATATATCCCAATCCTACATCATATAAAGTCTTAACCTTATTATAAATTCTTGGAACATTCTTAAAAAATTCCTTAGCCTCTTCAACTGTCATCTCAAGAACATCATAAATATTTTTACCTTTATATTTAACCTCAAGAGTCTCTCTGTTGTAGCGCTTTCCACCACATACTTCACATGGCACATATACATCCGGAAGGAAATGCATCTCTACCTTCAAAATACCGTCACCTGAGCATGCCTCACAACGTCCACCTTTTACATTAAAACTAAAACGTCCTTTTTTGTAACCACGCTCTTTTGCATCCATAGTTGAAGCAAACAAATCCCTAATCATATCAAACATACCTGTGTATGTGGCAGGATTACTTCTAGGTGTTCTTCCTATTGGTGACTGATCAATATTGATAATCTTGTCAAGCTGTTCTGTTCCCTCTATTTTGTTATACTTGCCCGGTATTGTTCTTGCTCTGTTCAGTTCTCTGGCAAGACTTTTGTAAATAATCTCATTTACCAAAGAACTCTTACCTGATCCTGACACTCCGGTTACACATGTAAATACTCCCAGTGGCACCTTTACATCAATATTTTTAAGATTATTTTCTTTTGCACCTTTTATTGTAATAAATCCTGTAGGCTTTCTACGTTTTTCCGGAACAGGTACTTTTAACTTTCCACTAAGATATTGACCTGTAATGGACTTCTTATTTCTCATAATCTGGGCTGCCGTACCTGTTGCAACAACCTCTCCACCATGTTCACCTGCTCTCGGACCAATATCCACTACGTAATCAGCTTCCAGCATTGTGTCTTCATCATGTTCTACAACTACAAGAGTGTTGCCTAAATCTCTTAGATGCTTTAATGTCTTTAATAATTTTTCATTATCATTCTGATGTAGTCCAATACTTGGCTCATCCATAATATATGCCACTCCAACCAGACCTGAACCAATCTGTGTGGCAAGTCGTATTCTCTGTGCTTCACCACCTGATAATGTTCCTGTTGCTCTCGCAAGATTTAGATAATCCAGCCCTACATCAATTAAAAACTGTAATCTGCCTTTTATTTCCTTTAAGATTTCCTTTCCAATAGCAAGCTGTGTAGGTGTAAGTTCCAGCTGGTCTAAATATTTTCTCAAATCCCGCACAGACATTTCTGTCATATCAATAATATTCTTGTGGCCAATGGTTACTGCCAATGATTCTTTTTTTAGTCGTTGACCTCCACAAGTCTTACATGGAGTAATACGCATATATGACTCATACTCTGCCTTTGTTGACTCAGCACTTGTCTCTCTGTAACGTCTTTCCACATTTCTTACAAGTCCCTCAAAAGCGATGTCATACACACCCTGGCCACGCTGTCCGGTATAATGAACAGACACACTTTCCCCGTGGGTTCCGTTTATCAAAATATCCTTTATATTGTCAGAATAATCTTCAAAAGGTGTGTCCAAATCAAACTTGTATTTTTTACAAAGAGCCTGCAAGATAGCATTGGTAAAACTCTTTTTGTCATTGGCACTTTGCCATCCAAGTACGACTATTGCACCTTCATTTATGCTAAGACTTTTGTCTGGTATCATCAAATCGACATCAAACTCCATCTTGTAGCCCAAACCATAACAGTCAGGACATGCACCAAACGGGTTGTTAAATGAGAAACTTCTTGGCTGGATTTCGTCAATGCTGACTCCACAATCTACGCATGCAAAGTTCTGACTGAATGTAATCGTATCTCCACCAATCACATCAATATTCACCAATCCATTGCCCAGCTTCAATGCATTTTCAATAGAATCTGTCAGACGTTTTTCAATGCCTTCACGTATACTTAGTCTGTCTACTACAATCTCTATGCTGTGCTTTATGTTTTTATCAAGTGTAATATCTTCTGACAAATCATACATATTGCCATCAACAATTACACGAACATAACCACTTTTCTTTGCACTTTCAAATACCTTTTCGTGGCGACCTTTTTTACCACGTACAATAGGGGCAAGCACCTGAAACTTTGTACGTTCAGCAAGAGACATCACTCTATCCACAATTTCATCTACAGACTGTTTCTTGATTTCTTTACCACACTTTGGACAATGTGGCACACCTGCTCTTGCATAAAGTAGTCGCATATAATCATATATTTCTGTAACTGTCCCCACTGTTGAACGCGGATTTCTGTTTGTTGACTTTTGATCTATTGAAATAGCCGGTGGCAAACCTTCTATACTTTCCACCTGAGGTTTTTCCATTTGACCTAAAAACTGTCTGGCATACGAAGACAATGACTCCATATATCTTCTCTGACCTTCAGCATAAATAGTATCAAATGCCAATGATGACTTTCCGGAACCACTTAATCCGGTAATAACCGTAAACTCATCTCTTGGAATATCTATGTCTATATTTTTAAGATTGTGCTCATTTGCACCTCGTATTTTTATATATTTCTTTTTAGCTGCCATTTTATTTCTTCCTATTTTATCTATAATTCTATGTTACAAATTTTGCTATATGAAAAATTATACCTTTTAAACATATCACTTTTATCCGATATATAAGCAGGGGCTTATCTTTGCTTATTATACATAAGTTTAAGTTCCGCCAAACGTTCTCTCATCTCTATGGCTGTCTCAAAGTCAAGCTCTGCCGCTGCCTTTTGCATACGTCTCTCAACCTTATCCATAAGTTTTTTAAGTTCTTTAGCATCCATTGATTCAGGATCTTTCTCAATATCATTAATCTTTTTATCGACCTCTTTAGAAATGCTAATAAGCTCACGTACTGCCTTCTTGATGGTAGTTGGAGTAATGCCATGCTCCTTATTATACTGCTGCTGAATCTCCCTACGTCTGTTGGTCTCGGAAATAGCCTTGTCCATAGACTCTGTAATGTTGTCAGCATACATAATGACATGACCCTCTGAGTTTCTGGCGGCCCTGCCAATGGTCTGAATCAGCGATGTTTCAGAACGAAGGAATCCCTCTTTGTCTGCATCGAGAATAGCCACCAGACTAATCTCCGGAATATCCAATCCCTCTCGTAGCAGGTTGATACCAACCAATACGTCAAATACATCAAGACGCATATCTCTGATAATCTCTGTACGCTCCAGCGTATCAATATCAGAGTGTAAATACTTTACTCTAATACCAACATCACGCATATAGTCAGTTAAATCCTCTGCCATACGCTTGGTCAATGTTGTTACAAGTACCTTATTTTTCTTTTCTACCTCTTTGTTTATCTCAGATACCAAATCGTCAATTTGTCCCTCTATAGGTCTGACGCTAATCTCCGGATCAAGCAATCCTGTTGGTCTGATAATCTGCTCCGCCCTAAGCAGTTCATGTTCATCCTCATATGTGTTTGGTGTGGCAGACACAAACAGCATCTGATCTATCATGCTTTCAAACTCATCAAATCGAAGTGGTCTGTTGTCCTTTGCTGACGGAAGTCTGAATCCATAATCAACCAATGTAGTTTTTCTTGCCTGGTCACCATTGTACATGCCTCTTACCTGTGGCAATGTAATATGGCTTTCATCTATTATAATAAGAAACTCATCACCAAAATACTCCATCAATGTATGTGGTGTAGCTCCCGGTGCCAGCCCTGCCATATGTCTTGAATAGTTCTCAATACCTGAGCAAATACCTGTTTCTCTAAGCATCTCCATATCAAAGTTGGTACGCTCTGCAATACGCTGTGCCTCAATAAGTTTGTCCTCTGACTTAAAATATGCCACCTGCTCTGCCAGTTCTTTTTCAATATCCTTTATGGCTCTTTCCAGTTTTTCAGGATTGACTACATAGTGAGAATTTGGAAAAATGGCCACATGCTCAAGCTCTGACTTTACCTGTCCTGTCAGCGCATCTATCTCAGTTATGCGTTCTATCTCATCATCAAAAAATTCAATCCTTACAGCAGTATCAGTATATGATGCCGGGAATACCTCAAGATTCTCGCCACGTACCCTAAAAGTACCACGCTTAAAATCCATATCATTTCTGTCATACTGAATCTCTATAAGTTTGTGAATAATATCATCTCTATCTCTAATAGTGCCGGGTCTTAAAGACACCACCATATTTTTATAATCTATAGGATCTCCCAAACCGTAAATGCAGGAAACCGAAGATATAATAATAACATCCTTTCGCTCCATCAGTGCCATAGTGGCTGAATGTCTTAATTTGTCAATCTCATCATTGATGGACGAATCCTTTTCAATGTAGGTATCTGTACTTGGAACATATGCCTCCGGCTGATAATAATCATAGTAGGATACAAAATACTCTACTGCATTGTTTGGGAAAAATTCCTTAAACTCTCCGTAAAGCTGGGCTGCCAGTGTCTTGTTGTGAGCAATAATCAACGTAGGCTTATTCAATTGTTCAATAACATTTGCCATTGTAAAAGTTTTTCCGGAACCGGTCACTCCAAGAAGTGTTTCAAACTGATTTCCCTTTTTGAAACCCTCAACCAACTCTTTTATAGCCTGTGGCTGGTCTCCGGTAGGCTTGTACTCTGAATGTAATTCAAAATGATCCACTGTATTCTCCTTGCCAAACTATGGTAATTAATAAAAAGTGCACAAATCAGTTAATACAATTATTATGCACTATATCGGCTATTATATCAGAAAAGGAATAAAAAGTATACAAGATTTCGAACTTATGTTCTGATTGTTTTGTCATGTCTAACTCTCAAACGGCTTTGATAAGGTAATCTTATATGTCTTTGAACAGCTCATCTATTGAAATATTAAAAATCTTTGCAATGGCGTACAGCTCCTTGTCATTTGCTGCTCTTATCTGACCTTCCAATTTTGAAAGAGAAGACAAATTGATATCAATGCCCATTAACTGCATGTTAATAGCAAGCTCTTTTTGTGTAATATGCTTTAGCTTTCTCAACTTGGTAATGGATGCACCTACCATATTCTTATCTCCCAATGGTTTCTGGCGTGGCTTCATATAAAAATCTCCTCTACAATATGTAATTATTTCCGACTGTGTTTGGTGTAATTGCAGAAAACAAAATATTTCCGACTGTTTGTTTTCTCTTTCCTTTTTCGCTATTTTATCACAGTTTTTTCCCTACATCTACACAAACCCCTATTTCCATATGCTCATACCTTTCTCTATACAGACTCTATTGGCATTGACATCTTCCCATCTGATTGGAAATTAATATAATTTATGTTAAAATAATGTTCTAAAAAATATTGAAAGAGAAAAAATTATGAATAGTATTGTTCAAGTAATATTAAAAAATAGTCAGCAGTTTCCTGAAAAGGACGCTTTTATTTATAATGATATATATGTTTCATACGGAGATTTTGCAAATAAAATATTGTCATTTTCCAATTATTTGAAACAGAAAAAAGTAAAAAAAGGCAGTAAGATTGTAGTTGAAGCTGATGATCCAATTCTTTTTTATACTGTATTTTTGGCAGTACAGCTTAATTCATGTATTGTTTTACCTGTGGAGAGAAATATTTCACTATATCATTTGCAGGAAATTTTAAATGCGCAAAAACCTGCTATAGTTCTTTCCCGTCACACAGGAGAAATATCCAAAGAATTTTTTAACTATGATTATGATTTGACCACACCTTCCATAGTACCTGAATCAGACAGCCCTGCTGCCATCATTTCTACTACCGGAACTACTGGAAAACCTGTTATGATTGTGCATACAAACAAAAGTATTTTATCTACAGCGGTTACATATTTAAGTGGGGTACCAATGGATGATACAAGTATTGTATATACTGCTGTGCCGTTTCATTTAGCAGGTGGATTTAGACGTGTTTTATCAGCATTATATGTTGGTGCCACAAATGTTATTTCCAACCAACCTCTATCTGCCAAAAGTGTGTCTGATGCAATAGATGAGTACAATATCAATTTTCTTTGTACTGTTAATTCCAACATTTCTACTCTGTTTGAAAGCGAACCAATATATGTGGATAATATTGCCCAGCACATAAGAATTGTAGAGACATATGCCGGAAAACTTACTTCAGATGTTATTATGAATTTTTACAAACATTTTCCAAACTCTGTTTTGTACAATGTTTATGGAACTATTGAATCCGGTTGCTTATTAATAAACAATACAAAGGACAATCCAAAAGAAGCATGTATCGGGAAGCCAAGTCAGTTGGCTGAAGTTTTTATTATCGATGAAAATGATGAAGTCATTACTCAACCTGGAAAATATGGTTATTTTGCAGTTAAAGGACCTGTTAATATGAGCGAATATTACAAACGCAAGGCCCTTACAAAGCAGGTTTTGAAGGATGGTCTTTTGAAAATAAATGATATCGGGTATTTTGATGAAGAGGGATACTATTATTATGTCAGTCGTGTAGGCGACATTATGAACGTTAACGGATATACTATTGTACCTGATGATATAGAAAGTGTTGCTATTCAATACTCAGACATTGTTGACTGTGCATGCGCTTCAAGTGAAGTGTCAGGAATCGGTCAATTGCCTGTACTTTATGTAGTTGTCAATGATAATTACAACAAAAAAGATTTTCTAAATTATCTTATTAATAATTTGGAACCATATAAAATACCTGCTGCTATTCGTGAAGTTGCAAATATTCCACGAACAACAACAGGCAAAATAGTGCGAAATGTTTTACCTATGCTTACCACCATTTAATTTTTTTAGTTATGTCTTTCCTTAACTGTATGAATTCTTCGTCTGACACGTTTCTTGGATAAGGAAGGGGATTTTCAATAATCTCCTTTATTGTTGTTGGCTTTTGTGACATAATCATACATTTCTGGGAAAGATATACAGCCTCTTCTATGTTATGCGTAATAAACAAAACTGTACTTCCTGTCTTTCTCCACAGCTTTAACACCTCATCTTCCAGATAATATCTGACTTTAATGTCCATCTGTGCATAAGGTTCATCCATCAAAAGCAAGTCGGGATGTACGGCAAAGCTTCTGCCAATCACTACTCTTTGTTCTGCCGATACCGACAAATCTTT
This sequence comes from uncultured Eubacterium sp., assembly GCA_900550135.1. Lineage (GTDB taxonomy): Bacteria > Bacillota > Clostridia > Lachnospirales > Lachnospiraceae > Eubacterium_G. The sequence goes on along the minus strand of URQO01000004.1, from coordinate 41,898 downwards.
TGGATACAATTTTTTCTGGTCCTTTAAACCTATAACATCCAATATTTCGTCAGTTCTTTGCTCTATAATTTTTTTGTCCATTTTTTTTAGTTTCATATTAAATTTAATATTGTCTTCTACCGTCAGCCATGGATAAGTTGAAGGTTCCTGAAATACAAAACTTATGTTGTGTTTCTTTGGATCAGCCGGAACTCCATCTATTAATATTTCACCACTTGTAGGCTCAATTAATCTTACCAGCAAATTTAAAAATGTAGTTTTTCCACATCCTGTAGGACCTACAATACACACAAAATCACCTTTGTTAATTTCAAAGGATATGTTATCAAGAACAGTTAAATCATCAAAAACTTTTGTCAAATTTTTTACTACTATCTTAGGTTTATTTTCCATATTTATTTCAAATGCATTCAATGCATCTGTTGCTCCTTTCCAAAATCAACTCTTTTTCTTACAAAGATATATCCATTTCCTGAGTAATAATATTTCTAAGTTTCATAAAGTCATCAGATGCATTATTTCTTGGTCGTTCCAAATTTGGAACAAACTCCTTAACAACAGTTGATGGCTTATTTGAAAAAAGTAAAATTCTATCTCCTAAGTAAATTGCTTCCTCTATATTGTTTGTTACAAACACAATTGTTGTTTTTTCAGCATTTCTAATTTTAAGAAGTTGGTCCTGCATTTGATATCTTGTCTGTGCATCAAGTGCCCCGAAAGGTTCATCCATTAAAATAATATTATGACCTGCAGTATATGCTCTTGCAATTCCAACCCTTTGCTTCATTCCTCCGGAAATTTGTGCAGGATAATTTTTTTCAAATCCTGTAAGTCCTACCATGTCTATGTATTTCTGTGCTCTTTCCTTTCTTTCCTTTTTGTTTACACCTGCAAACTTTAATGGAAGCTGCACATTTTTTTCCACTGTTTTCCAGTTGTACAAAGCATATTTTTGAAACACAAATCCTACCTTTGAATCATTTCCTTCAAAATTTATACTTCCCTGATCTGCCTGTTCCATTTCTGCCATAATATTTAAAAGAACAGTCTTACCACATTGACCCGGTCCAAGAATTACTAAAAATTCATTTTCATATACGTCAAAAGATACATCTTTCAATACTTCAACATTTCCGAATGTTTTTGATACATTCTTTACTTTTATTTTGCATTTATTTTCAGCCATGGACACAATTTCCTTTCTGCTATATTCAAAATCAATGTAAACAACGCACTGCACAATGCCACCAAAATAATTCCTATAAAATCAAGTGCTGTATCTGAAGAATTTTTCATGCTTTGATTTATCAAAAAACCTATTCCTTCTTTTGCTGCTATCATTTCCGCCGCAACCAATGACATCCATCCGGTTGACAATCCTGTTTTCATTCCTGCCAAAATAGTTGGAATGCTGTTTGGTAATGTTATTTCTTTTAATATCTGCCATTTGTTAGCACCCAAGGTCTCTCCTGCTTTCAGTAGCAACTCATCTGTTTCACTTATTCCAGCCTGGGTGTTAATAACTACAGCCATTACAATTCCAATAAAAATAATTATATTTTTCGAAGTGTCTCCCATAATGCCAACCCATAAAACCACAATAGGTATCCATGCCAACGGTGGTATAGGTCTGATTATTGAAAACACCGGCCACATAATTCTTTTAAAGGTTGGGAATATCCCAAATGCCACTCCCAAGGACACACCTACTATTGATGCCAACACAAATGAAACCAGTATCCTTCTGACACTTGCCCATATATGAGCCCAAATAGTTACTCCCATTATTGGGTGTTCCAATAATCTTTGGAATCGTTCTATTGTATCAATAGGACTGGCAAGACTGTCATTCCAAACAGATGCAGCCCACCAAAGCCCCAATACCAGACATACTGCTAATATTGACAAAGCTCCATATATATATTTCCAATATTTATCTTTCATTTTTATCTCCAATCATTGCAATAATTACATTAAAGCATCATTATTTAGCCTTCCATGGTATTGCTTTCTTTTCCAACAATCCAAGTATCCATGTAAGCACCGCACCAATTATTCCAATTACTATCATTCCCAGTAATACAATGTCAGGTCTCGAAGCCTGTCTTCCCTGCTGTATCATATATCCCAGTCCTACAGATGAAGCAATCATTTCTGCAGCAACCAAAGTTGCCCAGGCACTACCAAAAGAAACTTTAATTCCAACAAAAATCATTGGCAAGGCTGATGGAATGCCTACCTTGAAAAACATTTGAGCCTTACCAGCTCCTGCTGTCTTTGCCACATTTAATAACACTTTGTTTGTAGCACTGATTCCTGTATATGAATTAATGACACATGGCACAAAGGCCGCAATAAATATAATAAATAATTCAGATTTTATTCCTATTCCAAGTACCACTATTACAATTGGTATCCATGCCAACGGTGGAATTGGTCTTACTATTTCAAATATAGGTGAAAAGAATGCTTTAAAAGGCTTAAAGAATCCCATCAAAAGACCTAATGGTACACCAATTACACATGATAATGCAAAACCACCCAATACAAGTTTTAGGCTTGTTCCAATATGTACTAAAATAGTATTGCCATCAGGTACCACATTGTTTAATTTATCTATAAATGTTGCCAGCAATGTTGTTGGTGCTACCAGCTTGTCTGATGATACAAGGCCTGTCACTACCACCAGTTCCCATATTACAAAAAATACAATAATACCAATACTGCTTAATATTAATTTTAACCATAATGGTCTGTCTTTTTCTTTATACATTATTCCAATCCTTCTGCTGCTTTTTCCATAAAGGAGCCATCTATTAATTTGTTCTCCATTAATTTGTCTGCATCCTTTTGCTCAATAATATTATTTTTGACCATAAAATCAGCTATTTCCGTCAAAGTCTTTTCCATATCCGATTGTCCGTTTTCTGATTTAAATCTGTTTAACTGTTCATCTATTGATATGACAGGTTTAATTTTTGCACTGTATGCTGCCAATTTTTCACTGCATTCTCCGTATTCATTTTGCCAGTCATACATTGCCTGATTGTAACCGTTCTGATCATTTTCATATTTTTTCTCTTCCTGTAATACACCCTTCAAAATGTTTACAAGCTGATCTGAATGATTTTCACAAAAATCATCAGTAGCAATTACAACATCATACAATTTTTTCCCTGTGTCAGCACAAGTTGAAACGCATGTGTATTTGTCCGGATTTTCATAAAATTTTGCCCATTGTGGATCAAAACCTACAAATATGTCTCCTGTTCCTGCTTCAAATGCAGATGCTCCTGACGCACCTTCCATATTAATAAGTTCTATATCTTTTTCTGTTAATCCTAATGTTTCTAATGTTGCAAGAAGACCATAATGGCTTGATGTTCCCTTGGCACAAACTACCTTCTTACCTTTCCATTCTTTTGCTGTTCCATATATATTAGGATGATTTTTTATATTTCCTTTTCCTGCTTTTACAATATCACTGTCATTTCTTGCGTATATCTGAACAGATTCTTCATCATCTGCCAATATTGCAACTACTCTTGTACCGTTTGCTATATTTCCTGTTATTGCCGGCATAGCTCCAATTGTTGCCACATCAATATCTCCGGCTGCAATAGCTTCATTTGTAGTTGGTCCATTGTCAAAATACTGTTCATCTACTTTCAACCCCAAATCATCATATACTCCATCAGTATTTGCTGTGTGCATCAGTGCTGTAAAGCCTGTAGTCATAGTTGCCATGCGTACTGTATCTTCCTTATTACTACTTGATGAATTTCCACAGCCTGTTACCATACATGTTATCATCAATAACATTGACATTATTCCAATTTTTCTTTTCAACTTATTAACCATAGTCTCGCTCCATTTCTTCATATTTGTTCTTTTGTCTCCTTCCAAATTTCAAACATCATCATATTCTACTTTTCGTTTGTTTTCATATATGATATTTCTATTTGTTTATAACAGATATTCAGAAAAATATCATACTTTTTCTCTATTTTAATTCCTTTTTAGAATTATTTTGTTAATTTTTTCCATTTTAATTCCATATTGTAATTAAAAACGCTTTTTTGTTGTTATAATGTTTATCGTATTTTGATTTATTTATGTTTTTAGTAAAGGAGTATTAATATGAAAATGATTATTAACGGACAGGACGTGTCCGCATCAAACGAAAAAACAATTGATGTCATCAATCCATATACAAATGAATTGGTTGATACAGTTCCTTCTGCAACCAGTGAAGATATTGAAAAGGCTGTGTCTGCTGCAAAAGCAGCATTTCCTGCCTGGAAAAAAATTCCTGTATACAAACGTGCCCAACTTGTTAAGAACTTTTTAAATCTTGTTGACCAGAATAGAGAAGAACTTGGAAAGCTTTTAAGTTTAGAATCAGGAAAAAATGTTTCCGAAACAAAAATTGAAATGAACAATATATTTACTGCATGGAATGCTTTTGTCGAAAAAGCAAAACATCTGTATGATACTGTGATTCCTGCAGGCTTGGAGTTTAATCATGACAATAATGTAGTTATTACACGCCGTGAACCTCTTGGCATTGTAGCCTGCATTATTCCTTTTAATTTTCCATGCAATTTGTTTAATCAAAAAGTTGCACCTGCTGTTTTAGCCGGAAACTGTGTTATCGTAAAGCCTGCTACCGACAACCCTCTTACAATTTGCCGTTTGGTATCTCTTATGCGTGAAGCCGGATTTCCTGACGGAGTTGTTCAGGTTGTTACAGGACGTGGCTCAGATATTGGCGATTATTTATCAACAAACAAGGATATTGATGCGATTACATTAACAGGTTCTACTGCTGTAGGAATTGATGTGGCACAAAAAGCTTCATCTTCTTTAAAAACTATAGCCTTAGAATTAGGAGGAAATGATGCATTTATCGTTTTAGAAGATGCTGATTTGGAACTTGCAATTAATGAAGCTGTAAATGCCAGATTTTTTAATGCAGGACAAATTTGCTGTGCTCCAAAACGCTTTTTAATTCATCGTTCATTATATGAAGATTTTGTCACAGCCGTTACAGAAAGAATTTCCAAATTTAAATGTGGAGATCCTTTAAGTGAAGACACCAAAGTAGGTACTGTTATTAGTGAAAAAGCAGCAAAAACTGTTGAAGACCAGATAAATCTTACTGTTAAACAGGGTGGAAAAATCGTACTTGGTGGAAATCGTCAGGGTGCTTTTGTAGAACCTACTGTCATAAGAGATGTTCCATTTTCTGCTGACATTATGCATGATATGGAAGTATTTGGTCCTGTTATGCCTATTGCTGCTTTTGATAATGAAGAAGAAGTTTTAGCTCTGGCAAACGATACTATATACGGACTTGGTGGTAGTGTATTTACAAAGGATATGAAAAAAGCCATGAAATTTACAAACGAACTTGATTGTGGCAGTGTGGTTATTAACGGTTCAAGCTATTTCCGTAGCTTTGAAATGCCATTTAGCGGATTCAAATATTCAGGTGTTGGCAGTGAAGGAGTTTTCTCAACTTTTGATGAATTAACACAAGTTAAGTGCATTACATTAAAAGGTATTGGCAACTGTTATTAAAATATAGAAACAATTGGAGGTTATTTATGAAACTATTAAGTTTATGCTCAGGCTTGAATCAATTTAATTCATGTAAAGAATTTATTGATGAGTTTAAAATTACAAAAAATGATTTAATTATTACATGTAGCTACATATATGATGACTTTTTTAAAGATTTCAATTTGGAAGCCCAGGTTGTATTCCAGGATAAATACGGAAACGGCGAGCCTACTGATGAAATGATTCAAAAGATGATTGATTCCATTGATTTTTCTTATGAAAGAATTTTTGGTATTGGTGGTGGTACTGTTATGGATATTTCAAAGCTTTTTGCTCTAAAGCAAATGACACCACTTGTAGATTTGTTTACAGGCAAAATTAAAACAAAAAAGAAATGCCCTTTGATTCTTATCCCTACTACCTGTGGAACCGGTAGCGAAGTTACTAATGTGTCAATTGTTGGTTTTCCTTCATTAGATACCAAATTAAGACTTGCCGTCGACCAGTTATATGCTGATGAAGCTGTATTTATTCCTGAATTAATCAAACATTTACCACGTGGCGTTTTTGCAACAAGTTCTATTGATGCGTTGATTCATGCAATAGAATCAAGTTTATCACCTTTGGCCACTCCATATTCACAGATTTTTGGTCACAAGGCTATGGAAATGATAATTGATGCATATAAGCAGATTAGAGACAATGGTTTTGATGTTCTTGATTCTTTGTTGGATACATTTCTTATTGCAAGCAATTTTGCGGGTATTGCTTTTGGCAAAGCCGGATGTGGTGCTGTTCATGCTTTAAGTTATCCACTTAGTGGAAAATATCATGTTGCCCACGGCGAAGCAAACTATGCATTGCTTACAAGCGTATTAAAGAAATATGCTTCAAAGGAATGCTCAGACAAATATGACCAGGTAGTTAATATTTTGGCCAATGCTATTGGATGTCAGGTTTCGGATGTCAATGAAGAATTAGACAAATTGTTATCTGTTATTTTACCAAAGAAGCCTTTAAGTGCTTATGGTACAACAGAAGATGATATTCCTGATTTTGCTGAAAGTGTATTAACATATCAGCAGGTAATAATGTCACACAACCCAACTTTATTATCTAAGGATGACATTATAGATATTTACAATGACTGCTTCTAAACAAACTTTTAGTGGATTATTCTTATAAAAAAAGAACCTTTATTGTATATGTCTCTTTGAAAAATATTTTCAAGAGCATATACATATAATGGTTCTATTTTTATGCTATATTTTATTACGCTATTTTATTAATTATTCTAGTGTTTTTAAGGCTTCATTTAACTGCTTATCTACCTTACTGTCTGCATTTTCAACTTTTATATCCGGTGTAATACCTTTTCCATGAATGTTCTTTCCACTTGAAGTATAATATTTTTCAATTGTCAGCTTAATAGCTGAACCATCATTAAACGGTATAATCTGCTGCACAATGCCTTTTCCAAATGATTGTGTTCCCACAATTTTTCCTGCTTTAAAATCCTGAATTGCTCCGGCAAAAATCTCAGATGCACTGGCACTGTTTCCATTTTGAATAACAGCCATTGGCATATTAAGACATGAAGAATCAGAAGTCTGCTTTTCTTCATTTTCATATTTGTCCTTTGTGCTAACTAAAGTTCCTTCAGGCAACAATGTATCAAGAATGCTACAAACTACATCATATGATCCTCCCGGGTTATCTCTTACATCAAATACCACCTTTTTCATGCCCTGCTTTACAAGTGCATTCAACGCTTTCATAAACTGTTGCTCTGTAACAGTATCAAATTCTGTGATTTGTATATAACCAATCTTTTCTTTCTTGTCTACCATCTTGTAGTTGACTGTTGTAGTTTCCACTTTGTCACGAATAATCTTAAGATCTATATACTTTTTCTCTGATGAACGGAACACCTGAACTACCACCTGAGTTCCCTTATCTCCACGCATCATACTTACAACCTTATCAATATCCTGACCTGTTACGTCCTTGTTATCTACCTTGGTCACAATGTCATTTGCCTTCATTCCTGCTTTATCTGCCGGACCGTTTTCAAATACTTTTGTGATTGTACAATATTGTTCATCTGCCTTTTGCTGTACATATGCACCTATTCCATAAAATGTTCCTGAAGTGCTTTCCTGTAGTTCTTTATATTCAGCTTTTGTGTAATAAACTGAATAAGGATCTCCCAATCCCTGCAGCAATCCTTTATAAAGACCATTTTCCAAGTCTTCCTGATTCACTTTTTCCAAATATTTTAAATCAATAACCTGCTCTAATGTTTTTAATTTCTTTTCTGCATTGTCTGTTGCTGATGTACTATTTTTTGAAAAACTATATCCTGAAAATTTTATTCCGGCTCCTATTGCCACTACAACAACAAGCATTGCAACCATACCTGTCAAGAATCCAGGTACAAACTTAGTTCTATTTTTCTTTTTATTCATCCTTTATTCCTTCTTATAATAATGAAGAATGAAAAATTAATTTCTTAACTTTTCATTCTTCAAATAATCATACTACTAAATTGTATGCAAAATATTTTTTATATTTCTGTATTTTATAAATAGTTCCATGGGTTAATCCAGTTACCTGGTGTTGTACCTGAGGTAGCACCTAAATGCAGGTGGTTACCTGTTGATGAACCTGTAGTTCCTACCAAACCAATAGTTTGTCCCTGACTTACATGCTGACCTACGCTAACCAATATAGATGACTGATGCATATATACTGATGTAACACCATTTGAATGCTGGATACCAGTCCAGTTTCCGGCTGTGGCATTGTAATTTGCCCACACTACTGTACCATCTGCAACTGCAACTACAGGAGTTCCTGCCGGTGCCGGGAAGTCAATACCATTGTGGTATGAAGAAGCCCCTGAGAATGGATCTTTTCTATAGCCATAATTTGATGATATAGATGTATGTCCCGGTACAGGATAAATCCATCCGCTTGAAGAACCTGGATTTGATGCAGGCTTTGATGGAGTTGATGGTGTAGACGGTGTTGATGAAGGTGCTTTTGTTGCTGCCTGAGTAGGAGCTGCTGTAGCCTGTGCTGCCTGTCTTGCTGCTGCCACCTTTTCTTCCTGCTTCTTAATCTCCTCATCAAGTGCTGCACCTGAAGCCTCGTTTTGCTCTAGCAAATCTTCATAGCCTGCCAACTCTGATTTCTTTGATGCAATTGTACCTTCAAGTTCCTGCTTATCTGCTTTTTGTTTTGTCTGCATAGCTACAAGATTCTTCTCGTCCTTTTCCAATGACTTTTTAGAATCAGCTATTTCCTGTCTTGTATTTTTTAATTTTTGAAGCATCTTTCTATCATATTGTGATAGTTCAGAAATATACTCTGCTTTATTCAAAAACTCTGTAATACTTGATGAATTTAAAATTAAATCAAGTAACTGTGTATCACCATTTTCGTACATGTACTGTATTCTTAATTTCATGTCGGCATACTGACCTTTAACACTTTCCTGTGCCTTCTTTAATTTTTTCTCAGTCTTTTTAATATTTTCCTGAGTTTTGCCAAGCTTCTGTTCTGTATTGTAAATATCTGTTGATAACGTTGTTAACTTCTTATCAATTTCTTCAATATATGACTGTGCCTTTTCCTTTGACTGCTGAAGTTTCTCTTTTTTGTTGGCATTTTGCTGTTTTTGATTCTGCAAGTCAGAAAGTTTACCTTTTTCACTTGAAACACTACCAAATGTAGTAACTGTCATCGCCATAATCAATGTTATTGAAAGAATTACTTTGAATATTCTCTTCATCTGTTTATCCTCCATTATACCTTCAAGTGCTTTCTAATAGAAAGAATTGAACCGATAAGTCCTATTCCTGCTCCTATTCCAAGTCCCAGTGGAACAAGCACCATAAATACATTGCCAATTGATGCAAATGTAATTGAATTTGCCATAACACCAAATTTTGACAAAATAAATTCAATCAATTTGCCATATACAAACCTTAACACAACCAACGGAATTGCTGAACCCACAAGACCAATTGTAACGCCTTCGATAATAAACGGAGCCCTTACAAATCCGTTGGTTGATCCTATCAACTTCATAATTTTAATTTCATGTCTTCTAACTGATATACCAATCATAACTGTGTTGCTGATAAGGAATATTCCAACACCTAAAAGAATAATAATAAGTGCTACCGAAACATAACCCAGCAACTTTGAAACTTTGTTTAATGTTTCTTTTGCCTGTTCAGAATGTTTTACTTTTCTAACGCCATCAACTTTTGATATGCTACTGACAAATGCATCCTGATCTTTTATATTCTTTAAAAATACTGTGTATGAAGCTGAGTTTGCAAGTGGGTTGTCATTTGCAAATGCATCTGCCAACTCAGGATCATCTTTAAAATAATTGTTCTTAAATTCCTTCCATGCATCTTTTGCTGATGTAAACTCATATCTTTCAACTCTGCTGTCAGCCTTGATTACATCACCGATGGCATCTATACCTTCCTGTGAAATCTTGTTGTCAAAAAATACTGTTACACCAAGTTTTTGTTCCATCTGCTTTTCCATGTAATTTACATTGATAATGATAGACATTATAATACCAATCAGGAAAATACATGCTGAAATAGTACCAATAGATGCAATTGAGAATAATTTATTTCTCTTGATATTTACCAAACCTTGATTGACACAATATCCTACTGTTCTTCCATTCATTTATTCCACCACCTTGCTGTCACTTACTTTAACACCTTTTTTCATTGTGATTACACGTTTATGCATTGCCTCAACAATCTCTAGGTTATGTGTAACTACAATAACGGTAGTGCCCTGTTTGTTTACTTTATCAAGTAACTTCATAATTTCCCATGAGTTTTCCGGATCAAGGTTTCCGGTTGGCTCATCTGCCAACAATATTTCAGGCTTATTTACAATAGCTCTTGCAAGGGCAACTCTTTGTTGCTCACCACCTGATAACTCATTTGGATTTGAACGGTATTTCTCTGACAATCCTACCAATGAAAGCACTCTTGCCACATTCTTTTTAATTTCTCTTGGAGATGCACCTATTACTCTTTGAGCAAATGCTATGTTTGAGTATACATCTCTGTCCTGTAACAACCTAAAGTCCTGAAATACTACACCGATTTTTCTACGATACTTTGCAACACCTCTGGACTTTAACTTTGATAACTTTGTATCATTGACTGTTATTGTTCCCTCTGTTGGATTTAATTCTTTTAGCAGTAACTTTATGAATGTAGATTTACCTGAACCACTGGCTCCCACTACGAATACAAACTCGCCGTCTTCTATATCAAGATTAAGGTTGCTAAGTGCAGGTGCGCCATTTCCATAAGACTTACTGACACCTTTTATACTAATCATTTGTTTTCTCCTTAACACGCACTAAAAGTGAAAAGTTTTAAGTTACTTCTCACTTTTAACGCTTAAAAATCTGCATTTTCCATATAATTCATATATTTCACAACCATAAGAGCAATTTTAAATGTAATTGCATCTTCAAATACTCTAAGGTCCAAACCAGTACTTTTCTGAAGTTTGTCTAACCTGTATACTAAAGTATTTCTATGAATATATAACTGTCTAGATGTTTCTGAAACATTCAAGCTGTTTTCAAAAAACTTGTTGATTGTTGTAAGTGTTTCGTCATCAAACTCATCCGGAGATTTTCCATCGAAGATTTCTTTGATAAACATTTTACACAATGGAATAGGCAACTGATAAATAAGTCTGCCAATTCCCAAATTGTTGTATGCCACAACATTTTTGTTGCTAAAGAAAATCTTTCCAACGTCAAGAGCCATTCTTGCCTCTTTGTATGAACGTGAAACTTCCTTGATTTCCTTTACAATTGTGCCATAAGCAACATTTGCCTTTACCATTGCTTCTGTGTTAAGCATATCTACTATAGTATTTGCAATATGTTCCACATCTTTATATCCCTGCTTGTCATCAAGTTCTTTTACAAGGATAATGCTCTTTTCATCAACAGCTGTGATAAAATCTTTTTTGCTTCCTGCAAATAATGTACGAACTGTTTCTAATGCCACACTGTCTTTTTCATTTTTTGTTTCAATAATGCATACACATCTTCTAGCATCAACATCAACATGTAATTTTTTTGCTCTGTTATATATGTCAACAAGAAGAAGATTGTCTAATAAAAGATTCTTAATAAAGTTGTCCTTATCATATCTTTCCTTATACGCAACAAGAAGATTCTGAATCTGGAATGATGCCATTCTTCCAACCATAAAAACGTCATCACTTGTCCCTTGAGCTATCAGTATAAGTTCAAGTTGATTTTCATCATATACTTTGAAAAACTGATAATCCTGTACTGACTGGCTGTCTGCCGGAGATGCCACAAATGCCATCACTGCACTTTTGAACTGGTCTCCTGCATGAGCTGTAGACACTACAATCTGTCCGTCTGTATCTGCCACATACAAATCCACTCTTGAGATACTCTTTATACCTTCTATTGTATTTTTTAAGATCTGATTCGAAATCATGTATTTCTCCTTGCTTTAGCTCTAAATGTTTCTAATATCTTTAAACAATATTCCAATGTTTATTTTAAACTAAATCAATTTAAAAAACAAGTAAAACACAAAAAAAGCACAGATTAATCACAATCTGTGCTTTTTCTATATTTTTATGACTAGTTAGTAATAACTTTTTCTGTATCTTTGTCAAAAATATGTAATTTTGAAAGATCCATTGCAAATGTAACTTCATCACCAGGTCTAGCCTCTGTGTTTGAGTTAACTCTTGCTGTACAATCAAATCCTTCAACATCAAAGTATAAGTAAACTTCTGCACCAAGCAATTCATAAATTCTGATAGTTGTCTTAAATGCACTGTCAGGTGAATTTGCTATGAAACTTTCTTCAATATGAATATCTTCAGGTCTGATACCCATAACTACTGTCTTACCAACATATCCACCTTCTTCAAGTCTCTTAGCCTGTTCAGCAGGAACTGTAATATATGTTCTAGCCTGTCCAATATGCAATTTGATTTCGCTACCAACTTTTTCTACTTCAGCATCAATAAAGTTCATCTGTGGTGAGCCCATAAATCCTGCTACGAATAAGTTGACCGGCTTGTCATATAAATTCTTTGGTGAATCAACCTGTTGTACAATACCATCCTTCATAACTACGATTCTTGTACCAAGTGTCATAGCCTCTGTCTGGTCATGTGTTACGTAGATGATTGTAGCACCTAATCTCTTATGAATCTTTGCAATTTCAACACGCATCTGTACTCTTAACTTGGCATCCAAGTTTGAAAGAGGTTCATCCATAAGGAATACCTTAGGATTACGAACAATAGCACGTCCCATGGCAACTCTCTGTCGCTGACCACCTGATAAAGCCTTTGGCTTTCTGTCAAGTAACTGCTCAAGATCAAGAATCTTTGCTGCGTCTTTAACTAATCTTTCCTGTTCTGCCTTTGGTACTTTTCTTAATTTAAGACCAAATGCCATATTGTCATATACTGTCATATGTGGATATAAAGCGTAGTTCTGGAATACCATTGCGATATCTCTATCCTTTGGTTCAACATCGTTTACTAACTTATCTCCAATGTATAATTCTCCTGATGAAATCTCTTCAAGACCTGCAATCATACGAAGTGTTGTAGATTTACCACAACCTGATGGTCCTACGAAGATGATGAATTCCTTGTCTTTAATCTCAAGGTTAAAATCTTTAACTGCTGCAAATCCGTTTGGATATACTTTGCAAATATTTTTAAGTGATAAACTTGCCATTTGTTTCTCCTCCTAGTAATAGAAAATCTCTAATCTCATATTACAGTATTCTAAATCACATCTTTACAAATTACTATATCTCTATTAAACAAAATAACAAAAAAATCTTTGTTAATATTGCATAGCGATATTACTTTTTATATATAAATATGTCATTTTCACCAATAGTTATACGTTGTTCTTTGAGCAATCTGCCAATAGCTCTTTTAAATTCACTTTTGCTCATATTAAAATCGTTTTTAATTTTGTCCGGTGCAGCCTTATCTGTGTACCCAATTTTTCCACCATTTTTCTCCATAAAGTCATAAATTTTTTCAGCATCATCCTCTATCTGCAAATACGATTTTTTTCTAAGAGCAAGATCTAATTTGCCATCAGGACGAACGCTTTTTACTCTGGCTTCCACTTCCATTCCTACATAAACTTTGGTTGTAAGTTCCTTTGTCTGAATAAGACCGTGATACTTATTGTTCACTGCCACAAAAGCACCATAGTTTGGATTGTAGTTGTACACAATACCTTTTACTATATCCTCTTCTTCATATGTAGAGTTGCAGCTTAAATAGTTGTATACCTTCATTGTGGCACATAATCTGTCACTTTTATCCGTGTATATTCCTACTAAAACCTTGTCTCCTGCTTTTATATTTACTGTCTGTTCTTTGTATGGAAGGAACAAATCTTTTCCCAGTCCCCAATCCAAAAAAGCTCCAAACTTTGTAATCTCTTTAACTTCCAAATAAGCAGTCTCTCCAACTTCCGCCATAGGTTTCTGTGTAGTGGCTATAATTCTGTCCTGTGAATCACGGCATATAAATACCTCCACTGTATCACCCATTCCCACTCCCTGTGGTACTTCGTTTTTGGGAAGCAGTACCTTGTCTTCATTTGTACCAAGATATACTCCGAAATCTGTTGTTTTAACAACCTGTAATTTTAATGTCTTTCCTATTTCCATTGAATATTCCTCCAATAAAGCGACAAAACAGTTTACAGACTTCTGCAAACTGCTTTTGTCAAAATTAGATATTTTTATACCTTATCAGTGTGAAAGGTTCCCCTGCATGATTTTCAAGGGTAACGCCCACACCATCACTTTCTTTGTGTAACGCACACACAATTGTCTCTTTTTCAAGAGCCTCCTTGCTGTATACTATTTCCACCTGATTGTATTTAAAATCGTCAGGCAAAAATTGCTGTGCAATACGTGCATAATTGGTATTGTTCATATGACCATTTATGTCGATATATGTATTTGGTACCACAATACTCCCAAGAATCTCTTTCTCCTGTGAGAATCTTATTTTTCTTGTTGGCTTAATACTTTCAAACATTTCTTCGCAGCCATATTTTACTACATCTTCCTGATTGATTCTTGTTGGCATACGACTTTCTAAGTCTAAAAGGCTCCATATTGATTCCGCTTTTACAGCAAATTCACCACTACCGTCTTTTATAAAAAACTGTCTTGTTGCCATAACCTTATCAAACTTTAATGCAGATGTTCCTATTTCTATTTGTTCGTTATATTTTATATCTTTTAATAATTGTACCTTGTACGCCAAAAGTATCCATGCTCTTTTGTGCGCAAGCAGGTACTCCGGACCTATGCCCAGACTTTGAGATTGAAATGTGCTGCAATCCTGTAAGTATCTAAGCACTTCATATAATGGCATTTTTCCATTTTTGTCAATTTTACTAAAGCTTACTGTTGTTTTATATGAATACATTTTTGCCTCTTACTGAAATTTTAGTAATTTTCTGTCCAGCCTGTTGAATCATTTGCGTTTTCACCACTTGGATTTGTTGGTGTAGTTGGCTGTTCAGGTTGTGTAGGCTGCTGTGCCTTTTCTTTTACTACAACTGTAAGTGTCTTAGTTACTGCTGTGTATGACTTATCTTTATACTGAGCCTTGTATGTAACAGTGTATGTTCCAGGCTTTGTCATATCAACACTATCTGTATATGTAACATATTTCTTTACACTAAGATCTTTTCCCTTATATGACTTAAGGCTCTTTACCTGCTCCAAATAATCAAATGCAGTTCCCTGTTCAATAGTTACTTTCTTATGCTTTAAATAGAACTTAACACTATGATTTACAACTTTGTATGTAACTGTTTTCTTTGCTGACTTTTTATTGTCACCCTTTACAGTATATGTAACTTTGTATGTACCAACCTTTTTAAATGTAATTTTGTTTTTCTTAGCTGTTACTTTTTTACCTTTGTATGTTACAGCAGTCTTAACTTTTGATGTAAGGTTTTTTCCTGTTGCAGCCTTTGCAAAAACTCCTGATAATAAATCAATCCTGTTGTTTAATGCTACATTAGTTTTGTTTTTTACACCTTTCAATGTAGGTTTCTTTGTATCTACAACTTTAAATTTTACAGTTTTCTTAAGTGTCTTTCCAACTTTTCCCTTTACTGTAAATTTAACTTTGTATGTGCCAAGTTTCTTTGTGTTAATCTTTCCTTTAACTTTAATCTTCTTTGATTTCTTTGACATTTTGTTTCCGGCACTGTCTTTTATTGTAACCAAATCAATAGCTTTTACATTTGTACCAAATTCAACAGTAGTTTTGTTTACTGTAAGAGTTGGCACTTTCTTTCTATATGGATTCTTTGGATCCGGATCTGTTGGATCCCAGTCTGTAAATTTTCCATTTGTAATACGTGTAAAACCAGGTCTCTTTAATGGATCATCTTTTTTCTTTCCCCAGAAAATAACAATCTTTGTACCTACTGCACAATGATCGTAAATCCATTTTGCATCCTTGCATAATAGTCTTACACATCCGTGAGATGCTTTCTGTCCCATAACGTTGTAAGCTGCTACTGACATTGAAGATTTGTCACCTTTTTTGTAATACCATACTGAATGGAATAAAATCTCAGGACAAATTCTTGAGCAATACTGTGCGTAACAGTTTCCAATCATATCATGCCATCTGTATTTTACAGGCATATAAAATGTTCCTGTAGGTGTTTCATTACTTGGAGAACAAATCATTGCTTTTATTGCTTTTCCATTTTTGTAAATTGTTGTGCAGTTTGTACCAAGGTTTACCTTAATTGTATATGCCTTGCTATCTGCTTTTACTTCTTTTGTTGTGCTTACAAGTATACCGCCAAGTATCATTGTAATAATAAGAAGCATCGAAATACTTTTTGTAAATATTTTCTTCATCTAATTTCCTCCTTGAATTTTCTGGTAAAATCCCTTTCATTATACTACACTTACACCATTTTACAATGTAAATAATTCAACTTTTTCATAGTTTTTCATTCTTCGTCATATTGCATTTCTACCTATATTTAATATATAATTATTTTTATGCATATTTTTGTTCTTGTAGGAACATTCAGGAGGTCTTATGACAAAATCAAAATTTAAAATAGCTTTTATTTTTCTAATAATGGGATTTATTTTTCTTGCATTGGATGTGGATGTGAAAACACCTTTTACATATCCACATACATACGACAATACAAAAGATGTGATTGGAGAGTTTCAGTATTACAATATTGCATCAAACTATGGTGCTAAATGTACATATAAGTTTATTGACAATTCATCTGATTCTGACAAGGCACCTTTGGTTCAGTCAGAAACCACCACAAGCAGTGCTTCAACTTCCGCAAAAGTTATAGATAAAGTTTTTTATGATAACATTCATGTTGATATTTTCAGTGATTTAATTGGCTTTATTTTAATTTTTATTGCATGTGTTTTATTAAAAAAAGTGAATAAAAAATTCATTTTTTGTTCTTTATGTGCATTTTGCGGAATTATACTGCGCATAATATTAAAGTCATTACCATTTGTTTTAAACGGACTTTTGTTATGTAACACAGCTATGTTTCTTGGCATTGCTTACATAGCATCCATTGTGGCTACTACATATCTGTTTACACGTGGTCTGTTTTCAATGTGTTCAGATATTTGTTGCAGAGACGAAAGAAAATGGGGCAAGATTACATGGTTTGCAGCCACAGCCCTTCAGATTCTTTTGGTATTTATCTTTTGGATTGGCTCAGACTTTGGGGCTTTAATGACTTTAGGATATGTTTTTGAAGCTTTTCTTGTATTAGATGTTATTATTTTTTGGATTATATTAAGGAGGACATATTATTATCTTGAAAGAGCATATTTAGAATCTGTTTCCAAATAACAGCACATTAAATGGCATGTTCTGATAATAGTAAAAAATTATGAAACACTTTTTTAACGTATTAAAAAACTTAACGCTTTTTATAGTGATAGCATTTGTATGCTGCATCTTTACCATAAATACTCAGGCAAAAGATACTGAAATGACATTTCACGCTATTTATGTTGGGTCAGGTGATGCTTTAGTGTTAAGCAGCCAGGGACATTATATGATTGTGGATTCAGGTCCACCTGAGAACAAACATCTGGTTATGGATTATCTTTCCAAATTGGATATTCCTGACAATAAAATTGACTATGTTGTTGCCACACATCCCGACGGCGACCATGTAGGAAATTTTAATCTTATTTTTGACAAATACCACATCGGAGAAGTTGTTTATTCTCCATGCACTAAAGCAAACACTCACTATAGTAATTTTATTAGAAGTGTAAAAAATGAAGGATGTCCTTACAGAAATCCTATTGAAGGTGAAGCCTGGAATTTGGGAGATGCTGTAGTTACTGTTATTTACGACGGTTCAAAGGGTTCCACTTACAATGAATGTAGTATTGTATTAAGAGTAACCTGTGGTGGCAAATCACTTCTTTTAACCGGCGATTTGCCTGCAACAACTGAGTCTCTTCTGATGACCCAGGGATACAACTTTCAGGCTGATGTTTTAAAAGTTGGGCATCATGGTGCAGGTTCATCTTCAAGTGCCGCCTTTTTAGATGCGGTTAATCCAAGCTATGCCATCATTTCTTCTTCAAGAAAAGCTGATGCTATTTTGCCACGTGATTCTGTTTTAAAAAAGCTGGCACGACGTTTTGTTAAAGTATACCGTACTTCAGAAAAGGATGTGGTTTTCTATTTTAAAAATGGAAAAATTTCAACTCCTAACACTGAAAGTAAAAAATATATTTCCATCAGTAAAGGAACAATTGCATTGACTAACAATGTTTACCGTAGTACCGGAAAGGCATTTAACCCAGGCGTTGCTCTTATTGTAGGTGGTAAAGTTGTTCCTGCAAATCAATATAGAATATACTATAGTTCAAACAAGTATGCAGGTTTTGGAAAAGTAAAAATCGTAGCAAACGGTACAAAATATTTAAGTACATGTAGCACAACTTTTATGATTTTACCGGGACAGGAAAAAACATCTGTAGCAACCCGCGACCTCAACTCAGCGAAACTAAGCTGGAATATTCAAAAAAATGTAACCGGATATTACATCAGATATTCTACAGACAAAAAGTTTAAGAAAAATGTAAAATATAAACTTGTGAAAAATCAGACTTCCACAAGTTGCAATATAAACAATCTTTCTTTTAACAAAAAGTATTATTTTTCAATAAGGGCTTACAAAACCAATATTGGAAACGGAAAATGGAGTAAAACAACTTCATTAAAAACAGCTAAAAGACCTATTCCTGAAGTTCCAACCATTACTGATTTTTATAAAACCTCAAAGTATGCAAAAATCAGTTGGACAAAAGGGAAATCTGCATACAAATCCGGATATACAATTCAGTATTCCACTGACAAAAAATTCAAGAAAAACATTGTGAGAAAGATTATAAAAAACAGTAAAAAAACAACTTTTAAAACTGTAAAGGGTAAAAAACATCGCAGTTATTATTTTAGGGTGAAAGGCTATAACAGGTACGGTTCCGGAAAATGGAGCAAGACCTTTAAATACTATTTATAATTTATCCTCAAATAGTCACGAAATATTTTACAGTTAAAACAAAGAATGTAGCTTGCAACATTCTACTCACCCAGTACGTGTTGCCACGCAACTATCTTTCTTCTCGCACCAGTATGCATACCAAGTGGAACGTTTTTTATTTAATAAGAAACGTGTTGGAACACATATTTATTTACCAGATATTTGGCAAACATATATATGTTTCAACACGTTTTTATTATTTTATCTGATTCTATTGTTTCTTTGTTATTTCAACAACTTTGCCTAGTTTTTCCATGATCTTGTTATAATTATCTTTGTTATGAGGAAATGTGCAATTGCTACAATCTTTTACACCATTTTCCAAATAGGTTGTATTACCTCCACATTCTTCTCCCAAAGCATACAAAGGGCAATAACAAAATAAACAGTTAAAATTGTCAGGATTTGCTCCTTTATGACATGGAAAATATTCGCATTCCTTATTTTCAAAATATTTATAACTCATTTTATTTATCTCTTAAGATAACACTTACACCAATTCCTGCTGCATCAGGGCCTGTATGAACTCCTACTACCAATGATAACGAATCATAGTAAACATCTGTTACATTTGTAAATCTTTCTTTGACCTTTGCGTACCACTCATCTGCACCTTCCTGGGTCTGGAATGATCCGGCCGCACCTACTCTTATCTTACTAATATCATAATTTTCAAGCATTTTGTTCATAAAATCTTCAGCACCATCAAGTACTTTTGTCATACTTTTTTTCATGCCACGTACCTTGTCAACGGCCTCAAAACTGCCACCAACAGTTGTAAGCACCGGCTTTATATTAAGTACTGCACCAAGTGCCGCAGCTGCAGGTGTTACACGTCCGCCTTTTTTCAGATATTTAAGATCTTCTACTGTAAGGAAAATAACTGAATTGTAAGCATTTTTTTCCAACGCTTCCTTTATTTCTTTTGCGTCTTTTCCCTGATCAGCCATCCACTTTGCATCAAGTACAGACTGTCTCATTGTAACAGAAATTCTATGATCATCTACAACCTGAACTTTGCCGTCATATTCGTCTGATAGCTGAATTGCCACATTTGCTGAATTGCTTAATCCACTGGATAGCGGAATGTACACAACCTGATCATACTCTTCCAATAATTCTTCCCATTTCGACATTACGTCTCCGGGAGATGGCATAGATGTTGTAATATTTTTGTCTGCCATCAACGCTTCGTAAAACTTTTCCTGAGTAAGACCTTCCTCTGCGTATCTTGTCTCTCCTTCTATAATAATGGGGGTATAAATCATATGAACACCAAGCTGTTTGACTTCTTCTAAACTTATACCGCTATTACTATCTGTTAAAATTGCTACTTTCATGTTTTTCTCCATTCTAATGTAGTATTTTTAATCTACTCTCTCCTTGCCCCAGAAAAACAGTGCTACTGTTCCGGGTCCTGTATGGCTTCCAATAGTTGTTCCAATATCATTTATTTCAATTTTCCCTTTTGTATTTGGAAATTTCTCTTCTACAAGTTTTGCCACTGCCTTTGCATCTTCTATACAGGCCGAGTTGCACATATATACTTTGTCTGAGTATTCATATCCGTCATCTGCCAACTCTTCCATTTTTTTAACAATGGCTTTGTATACTTTCTTCTTTCCTTTTATCTTGGCACGTGGTATAAGTCTTCCCTCATAATCCACATTGAGTAATGGACAAATGCCCAGTATTCCTCCAACTAGTCCTGCAGTTTTGGACACCCTTCCTCCTTTTATGTAGAAAGTCAAATCTGTGGAGAAAAACCAGTGATTTACTCTTCTTTTGTTTTTCTCTGTCCAATCACGAAGGTCATCAATGTTCATTCCCTGGTCTCTCAAATCTGCCAGTTTGTCAACAAGCAATCCAAACCCTGATGAAGCTGCTAAAGAGTCTATTATGTATAACTTTCTATCAGGAAATTCTTCATCTAATATTTCTTTTGCTACCAATGCTGAATTGATACTTCCTGAAATACCTGATGATAATGTTAAATGAATAACATCTTTCCCTTCTTCAAGAAACTTTCTAAAATGTGCCTCATATTCCTTGGCATTGACCTGAGATGTTTTTGTCTCGGCACCATTTACCATAGCCTGATAAAACTTGTCAAGCGGCATGCTCTTTCCTAAATCATCGGCATATTCTTTTCCATCCAATTCATAATGAAAACATACGTATTTGATATCTCTTTCTTTAAAGTGTTCCTCTGTTAAATCTGCTGTAGAACAGCAACTAATAACATAGTCTGCCATATTTTTATTCCTCCTAAAGCGTTGTTTCATACAATTCTTATGCATTATAACATTTTCCCCTGTTTTAGGCAAACTAAAAAGCTATCAAAATCCTATTGGTGGAATATCTCATTTTTCGTGTAGTTTTACATCCATACCTTTTTTCATGTAATATAAATTTCAGAGAATTTCTTATTGTAAAAAAACCTTTAGAACATTGTCTTTTATTACTTATCTGGATTTTCCATCCAACTGTTTTGGTAATAAATTACATGTTCTAAAGGTTTTAAAATATTTTCTGTTATCTTTTTATAACTTACTTTTTACTAATTGCATTTATATTTTAATATACTGTATTAATTATTGTAGTAAACATTTTACTCCTGATGCTGTATTGCATCATAGCCTGTCTCTCCCGTACGAATTTTCTGTGCTGTAAGCACTTCATAAGTAAATATTTTACCATCACCGTAATCACCTGTGTATGCAGCTTTCTTGATCGCATTTACAGTTAATTCAGCCCAATCTTCTGAAGAAACAACTACTTCAACTTTTACCTTTGGTTTCATTTTAACTTCCAGTTTCATCCCCTTTGTCCAATTGTCACAACCTCTCTGTGCTCCGTATCCCTGAACCTTCGATACCGTAAGGCCATTTACCTGAAGTTCATCTAAAGCATGCATAACTTCATCAAACTTTTCCTCACGAATAATTGCCTCAACTTTAATAATCATTGTAGTACCTCCATCTAAAATATATTTTTCTTATTTCCACTGTAAGTCCCACAGCAGATTTTTTACTTTAATAAATCTCTTTATAAAGTAAAAAGGCGTACGGGAATAACCCGAACGCCTTTGTCCACTTGCTAGTCTATCACTTCGCCTAAAATTGTACAAGCAATATGCTATTATTCTTTATTTAATTATGTATTTAGTTTATTTTTTTAAGTCAAATTTTCTTTTAAATCCGTTCATATTAAGGACCGTCTCGTTGTCCAAAATAAAAAACATATTCTAAGGATATTCAATAAAAATATTTTTATAAATTTAGTGTATATCCTGCCACTATTCCCATAATGGCAGACAAACCAATGATAATAATTGGATTTATTTTTTTATAAATTGATAGAAAAGACATTATAAAAAAGATGATTATAGATAAAATAAATTGAGAATTTATAATCTGACCGGCATTAAAACCATTTGGGAAAAATACAGTTTCACCAACAGTAATAATTGCAGAAGCAATAAGTGCAATTACTGCCGGTTTTAATCCTTCAAGTGCTCCTGTTATTGCTGTGCTCTTTTTGAATTTTTCGTAGAATTTGGCAACTGCCAGAATTATGATAAAAGATGGAAATACCATGCCAACTGTAGACAGAACAGCCCCTAATACTCCTGCCGTTTCCATGCCTACATATGTTGATATATTAATAGCCAATGGTCCCGGTGTACTTTCACTGATTGCTATAAAGTCTATCATTTCCTTTGATGAAATCCATCCTCTTGAAACAACCTGTTCCTGTATCAGCGGAATCATTGCCTGACCGCCACCAAAAGTAAACAATCCTATTTTTAAAAATGTAAGAAACAAATCAAGATATATCATCACGCTCTCCATTAACCAACTTTCTTTTGTGCAACAATGGCAAAAACAATTCCCCACACTGCACATCCTGCAATTACAACCAAAACATTTATTTTAAACACTGTTACCAATATAAATGCCAACGCCATTAATATATAGGAAGCCCTGTTTTTTTCAAACTGTTTATATAAATTGAAAAGTGCGTTTAATATCAGTGCAAGGACTCCTGCTCTAATACCTATAAATGCACACTTTACCACCTTGTACGCCCACAGACTTCTAAATACTGTTGCAACTACTGATATTACTAAAAATGCCGGAAGTACCACACCTAAAGTTGCCACAAAGGCTCCGAAGAATCCACAAATTCTATATCCCAAAAAAGTGGCAACATTTACTGCAATAGGTCCTGGTGTTGACTCACTAATGGCAATTATTTCTATGATTTCCTTTTCCGATATCCATTTGTGTTTTATAGACGTTTCAAACTGAATAAGCGGAATCATGGCATAGCCACCACCAAATGTAAACAATCCTATTTTAAAAAAAGTTTTAAATAGCGTTAGTAATGTTTTTGTATTGTTCATAATTATACTAATATCCTAATTTTCCTGCTTTTATTTTACATACATTTTTGATTTTTATTTCACTGGTATTGTCAGGATTGCCACAATACAAATGAGCTGCTGATTCAAATACCATATATATGTAATTGGATGTTCCCAAACATATGCCCTCAAGCATTGATGGTAACTCCTGTATTTTTTTCTGTAAACCAAGTCCACCTGATCTATTGATGTTTTTTTCATATGTTATAAGAGATGACTGATTAATTCTTCCATATGACTGCGAAAAGATAAATCTTCTTTTTACTCTTCCTATTTTCTTGACAATAAGCCCCTGTGTATTTGCCGGAACATAATAACTGTATTTATATTTAAGAACCAGTTTCTTTTTCTTAACAGATACTTTGTATCCCTGCATTGTAGCATAATTCGAATTGGCACTTTTTCCTGCCCAAAAATAAGTTCCGTCAAAAGCTGAAAAATCTCCTGCACCCACCAGATTAAGTCTGTAATCTGCTTTAAATACTTTTCCATGCTTTGTTTTTTTTAATCTTTTATAGTTATAAACGGCAACATGATCTCTCACTGAAATATTGTTAAGGGAAACCACTAGTCTTCCTTTAACATTTGCCACTGATCCCACATGGTCATAGTATGGCAAAATCAATGTCTTTTTAAACTTCCCTGTTTTTTTGTTGTAGAGAACAAGTATTGAACGCTTGTATAAATACTTATGGTACATAGATACCACAAGATAATCTCCTATTATACAATTTCCCTGTGGCACATAATCTGTTAAATATTTTAATTTGTATCTGTCCTTGTCAGCCTTACTAATTTTTGCAATATATTCTTTATACACCTTTGTGTTATTTTCACGACGTACTTTCTCTGAAGATGTATATTCCCATTTAATATTGTTTGCTCTGGCATAAGCTTTCCCTTTTGAGTTTGCATAAACTTTCAAAACAATATTTGAATCTTTGTAAAAAGCCTTCGCCCCTATTGAAACAATTGTTTTATATAAAGTCATTGTTTTTAGTTTTTCACACTTTTCAAAGCTGTGACTTTCTATGTACTTTATATTTCTTGACATTGTAACCCCTGTCATACTGCTACAGTTGTAAAATCCATATGATTTAATTGTGGTCACACTATCGGGTAATTTTATTTTCTTTAAAGCCGTACAGTTACAAAACGCATTCTTGCCAATGGTAGTAACCCCATCAGGTATTGTAACCTGTTCAACGCTAACTGCATTTTTTAAAATTTCTTCAGGTATTGTTTTTATACCTTTTGTAAAACTAACTTTTTTTACGGAAGATACAGTTCCAAGTATTTGCTTTGCTGTTGTCAAAGACTTTGGTATATTCATTTCTTTCAATGATGTGCAAGAACCAAAAGCTCTGTATTCTATGGTTTTTAAGGTACCTGGCAATGTTATGCTGTTCAAATTTTCACAATATCTGAAAGCATATTTCTTTATAGTTGCAAGTTTGCTTCCCGATGCAAATTTTACACTTTCAATATATTTGCACTTTTCAAAAACGCTTTCATTTATGGTCTTTACCTTTGCCGGTATTGTAAGCTTTGTTATTGTTTTGTCTTTTTTATCACCAACATATTCTATAAGTGTATTATTTTTAACTTTATATAGTCCATCTATAATTTCGTAATCTACAGTTGTTGGTTCTTCTGTTGTAGGTTGTTCTGTTGTCTCCTCTGTGGGTGTTTCTACAGTTGTTGGTGTTTCGCTTATTGCTTCCGATGTAGTTTCTTCCAACGGTGGTGTTTCGTTTGTTTCTTCTGTTGTTTTCTCAGATGTAGTTTCTTCCAATATTGGTTGTTCTGCTTTTTTCTCTGATGTTGTTTCTTCTATTGTTATTATCTCTTTCGATGTACTCATCCTTGAAGATGCCTTTACATCCACCACAAAAAATTGTATTCCATATATATTTTGAACTATTAATGCCGCAACAATAATAATTGCTATCTTCTTAATATTTTTCATAATTTGTATTTTATTCCTTTTTATATTTTTCTTTTACCACATTCTTTGTAATTATAGCTTTTAACCATTGGCATTGCAAACTAAAACACTTGTCATTCAAAAAATTTTTATTTTTTAATGCCGATTTTCAACTATAATTTCACCTAAAAATTATAAATATCTAAGTTGATGGAATTATAACATAAATAATATATGGCCAACTTCTTATAACGAAAAATAAGGCTCTACTTTACATATTCTAAATAGAGCCTTAAATTATTTTTAATTAATTACATTATTATTTTATACTTTTTTCTAACTTAGGCAGTCTGTTCAAACTGGCTGTTATATAAATCCGCATAAAATCCTTTTTGTTCCATTAACTGCTGATGATTTCCACTTTCTATAATATCACCGTCTTTTAAAACCAATATAATATCTGCATTTTTGATAGTAGAAAGTCGATGGGCAATAACAAAAGATGTTCTGCCTTGTGTCAGTTTATCCATTGCATCCTGAATCTTTTGCTCTGTTCTTGTATCAACTGAACTTGTAGCCTCGTCTAAAATCATCATAGGGGCATCTTCAATCATTGCTCTTGCAATGGTAAGAAGCTGTTTTTGTCCTGCTGACATATTTAACTTTTCATTTAAAATAGTATCATATCCCTTTGGAAGAGAATGTACAAAGTGAGACAATCCTGTCATCTTACATACCTGATCCAATTTTTCGTCTGATATATTTTCTTTGCCGTAAGTAAGATTTTCTCTAATTGTACCTTCAAAAGTCCATGTATCCTGAAGTACCATACCAAATACTTCATGAACCTGTTCTCTTGATAAATCTTTTGTGGATACTCCATCTATTTTGATATCTCCGCTGTTGGTTTCATAAAATCTCATAAGAAGATTGACAATAGTACTTTTCCCTGCACCGGTAGGTCCCACTATGGCAACCTTTTGTCCAGGTTCAATCTTTTCGTTAAAATCATGAATAATTGTTTTTCCTTCTTCATAGCCAAACTTTACATGATCAAATTCAACCTGACCCTTTATATGTTCAGGAAGCGTTGATGTCTTGTGCTGTTCATCTTCCATCTCTTTTGCAGACAAAAACTCAAACACACGGTATGAAGCTGCTGCTGTTGACTGAAGCTGTGTTGCAGCCTGAGCCATCTGTGACAATGGATTGGTAAACAATCTGATATAAATCATAAAAGCCACAATTGTACCAAAATTTGTATGACCGTTGATAACAAGGTATGCACCTGTTACACATACAGCAACATAAGCAAAGTTTCCTATAAATGCCATAAGTGGCTGCATAAGTCCTGACAAAAATTGTGATTTCCAATCACTTTCACACATCTTGTTATTTAACTTATCGAACTTCTCCTTTTCTTTTTCCTCACCATTAAACAATTTTACGATGTTGTGTCCTGAATACACTTCTTCAATATGACCATTCATTCTTCCAAGCCATTTTTGTTTTGCAAAGAAAAACTTTTGAGAATTTTTCATAATTAAAATCATTAACACAAATCCAAATAGGGATGACAAAATTGCCACAACTGCCATAATTCCATTTGTGTAAAACATCATAAATACCGAACCAACAAACATTGTTACTGCAGATACAAGTGTGGCTACACTGTTCTGCATTGTCATGCCTATGGTATCTACATCATTAGTTACTCTTGAAAGCACATCTCCTGTTGTGGTTTTGTGAAAATATGCCATTGGTAATTTATTTATCTTAAATGAAATATCATTTCTCAGACTTTTATTTATACGCTGAGTTACTATAGTCATAATCAGTGATGTTATATAACTAAGCACCGTACCTACAACATACAAAATAATCAAAAATACACATATGGAAACTATGCTGTCTATGTCCATTTCTCCGGTAAGACCTTCTGATATTTTGTCTGTAATGTCACTGATTTTGTTTGGTCCAATGAGTTTTGTTACAACTCCAAGCATATCACACACAATGGCTATAATCATTACTATCCAATATGGTTTACAGTATTTTACTATTTTCCCTAGGGAACTAAATAATTTTCCTTCCATTTTTTCCTGAGGCATTGTATTCATCATTCTTCTATTCATTTTCCAATTCCTCCTTTGACAACTGTGAATATGCTATTTCCTGATAAGTATCGCAATTCTTCATTAACTGCTGATGAGTACCATCGCCTACAATTCTTCCATCTTCAATAACAAGTATTCTGTCAGCATCCTTTATTGTGCCTATACGCTGGGCAACAATAATATTGGTTGTATCACCAATTTCTTTTTTAATTGTTTCTCGAAGAACTCTGTCAGTTTTATAATCAAGAGCTGAAAAGGAATCATCAAACACCAGGATTTCAGGCTGCTTTGCAATGGCCCTTGCAATAGAAAGCCTCTGCTTCTGACCTCCTGAGAAATTGCTTCCCGTTTGGGCAACTTCCTTTTTATATCCATCTTCACCTTGAATAAAGTCAGTTGCCTGTGCAATATTCAAAGCTTTTTTAATGTCATCCATATGAACTTCTTCCTCGCCATATCCCACATTACTTTCAACTGTTCCGGAGAACAAATATGCCTTTTGTGGAACAAATCCAATTTTGTTTCTCAACTGCTTTTCTGAATATTCTTTTACATCCACACCATCTACTAACACCTGACCTTTTGTGGCATCATAGATTCTAGGTATAAGATTGATAATTGTACTTTTTCCTGAACCGGTTGCCCCAATTAAAGCTACAGTTTCTCCACGATGAGCAGTAAAACTAATATCATGAATAACATCATCACCTGCATCCGGGTAACTAAAGGATACATTTTTAAATTCTACTTCACCCTTTACTCCATCAAGTCCCTGCATTTTTTCTCCATCTTTCATGGAAATATCAGTATCTAAAACTTCATTGATACGATTGGCTGCAACAGATGCTCTTGGAAGCATAATAAAAATCATTGCCAAAAGCAAAAATGCCATTAGAACCTGCATAGCGTATGATGTAAACACAACCATGTCTGAGAAAAGTCCTACTCTGTCTTTAATTGCAGCCATACCGGTTAGTGCAACATTATTTATAAGAATTGCTCCAATCCAGTAAATACCAAGTGTCAGTCCATTCATTGCAAGATTGATACCAGGCATCATAATGCCCATACACAAAAATGCCTGTAAGTTGGTCTTTGTCAGATTGTTGTTTGCAACATCAAATTTCTGCTCCTGATAATCTTCAGCATTGTATGCTCTCACAACCATAAGTCCTGTAAGATTTTCCCTTGTAACCTTATTCAAGTCATCAGTTAACCACTGAATCTTTTTGAATCTCGGCATTGCATACAGCGTAATAAACCCAAGCATAATCACAACAGCTACAACTATACCTATAGTCAATGCCATCCATTCAAAACTTTTTGTACTGATTTTGCCAATGGCCATAACTGCCATAATCGGTGCCTTAATCATAACCTGAAGTCCTAACACCATAACCATCTGTACCTGTGTAATATCATTGGTTGTTCTTGTAATAAGGCTGGCTGTTGAAAACTTATTTACTTCTTTGTCAGTGTATGACATAACCTTGTTGTATACATTTTCTCTTAGTCTCATAGAAAATGTTGCGGCAATCCTTGCGGCAAAAAATCCAACAATAACTGCTGAAACAAGTGATCCTAATGCACAGGCCAACATCTTTCCACCTGCCGTAAACACTTCTGATATTTCACTGCCCTTTGTCTGTACCAAAACAGTAATGTCAGACATATAATCGGGCAGTTTTAAATCTAAATGTACCTGCAAAACAATAAAGCATATGCTAACAACAACCAATGCCCATTCTTTTGCTCTCATATTTTTTAATAAACGAATCATTTTTCCTCCTAGTTTTTTCATTATGCAATAAATCAATAAATTAGTTTGATTTCAAACAATATTAAAACTAATAAAAAGAAATGTCAACAACTTTTATAAATTGTTAACATTTCTTTTTCATTTGTTATTTGTCTTCTAATATATCGTTCAAATTCTTCCACATTTTTTTGCTAACTCTTCTTAGCACTTTGCGTTCATCCTCTGTTACACCTTCCATTATTCTTCTTCTTGTATTTTCAATTGATGATTTCAGATCTTCAACTATAGGTTCTGATTTTTTCTCTAATATATAATGCATCACTCGCTTATCTCTTTCATCGGTAAGGGATTTAACATACTGTTCCTCTATCAATCCATCAAGTGCCTGAGAAATATGTCCTTTATTTAATTTTAGTGCATATTGAATATCTTTTGCCGTGTTGTTATCTCCACTTTTCATTAAAAAATCCAATATTTGCATATCAATTTTCTTTAGATTGTACTTTTTCTGAACTTCTCTAGTCTGCACTTTAAACAGTTGCTTCATTGCTCCTTCGTGCATAAACTGATTCCAAATTTGCGACATTTTATTACCTCTTCATTATATGCATAAATTCATTTTTTATGATTTTTTCTTAAAATTTTTACTACTTGCTTTAATATTACAATACTTTTTTTATTTTGTCACACCAATTTGTTACTTTTAAGCAAAACAAAAAGAGTTGCCGAATAATAATCGACAACTCTTTTTCTCGAAAGAAATTATTCAGCTTCTGCTGTTTTTTCTTCAAAATATTTATTAATGTTTACTAATAACTCATCAGCATCAATACCATGTACCATTGCTGCTTCTTCTAATGATTCTCCAATTGATGAAGGGCATCCTATACAATGCATTCCTGCCTGCATAAGTACGATTGCCACACCTCTATCTATTGATAACAATTCTCCCATTGTCATGTCCTTTGTGATTTTTACTGCCATCTCAATATCCTCCTTCGATAAATTGTATATAAATTAACGTTATCGTTAAGACAACTTTCCAGTTCACTATTATAACAACTTTCCCGGTCTTTGCAAATAAAATATAATTTTTACCATTAATTTACATCCCAGCTCCAATTTGCATATATCTCTGATTCATTCATATCAATGTGTTTTTTATAATAACTACTGTTGCATAAAGTCAAAGTCATTTTCTTTTTAGAAAATGAGCCTATGTGTATTGGTGTATTATAAAATTCTTTTGCCACTGTTAATTTTCCATCTACATATAAATTCTGTCTAATATAAGCTATATTATTAACACTAATAGAAGTTTTATTAAATATTTCTACTTCTACTTTAAGCTTATTTCCTGAAAAATATGCTCTTCTTACATCTAATTTTACAGTACCATATGGAACTGACATAAGACTTTTGTAATTTGGTTTAAATCTTGCTTCGTTTTTTTCTATTACTACTTTACACTTTGTCACTATTCCATCTGTTTTACAATAAACGGTTGTAGTTCCCGGCTTAACCCCGGACACTTTACCTTTATTGTTTACCTTTGCAATAGATGAATTTGCTGTCCACCATTTTCCTTTTTTAGACTTTCCATATATTTTAAGTTTATAATTAAATCCCTGTGTTATATACTTTTTAGTATAAGATAATGTTGGATTGTAAACTTTTACTTTGCATTTTAGTTTCAAGCCATCTACTCTACATGTGATTGTGGCTTTTCCCTTTTTCTTTGCATAAATTCTTCCGTTTTTAACAATTGCAACTTTCTTATTGCTAGATTTCCATTTTGGCTTTTGTCCATTATCATATACTCTTATTTTGTAGTTTTCTTTGATATACAGGCCAACATTTTTATTTGATAAATACGGTTTTGATACTTCAATGTCTATGTAATCTTCATAAACATATCCATTGTAACTGCAGTATGCTGTAATGGTTGTTTCTCCCGGATGCTTTGCTTTTATTCTACCTGATGAATCCACTTTTGCTATATCAGTATCATCACTTTCAAACCACACTTTTCCTCCGGTAAATCCCGACTTGTTTACTTTGACCTGCTTTGTCTGTCCCACATGCATATAAGCGTAACCTGTATTTAACCAAATGCTGTACTTTGAATAATCATCTTTTATTGTTGGTTGTTCAATTTGATTTGGTAAATTATCGGCCTTTACCTGTTCCTGTTTTATAACGCCACTTCCCATAAACACAGTAAACAACATTATTAATGCTATTAAATTTGGTATTTTTTTCTTCAATAATTTTCCCATAACAATCTTTCCTTTCTTATCTAACTGTTTATTCACCTAACCCTTCTACTAATATTGTAGCATTATTACACGGAAAAAACATCAGAATTGCTTTTAAATTTGCCATAATCCATACAAGCATTAGCGATTTTCTTCTTCACTGAAGTTGTTGTATATGTTATATGTTTTGCAGGTTTCTTTTTTGCCTTTACTGTAATTTTTTCGTTTTTTTCACATCCTGACCTCTAATTTTAGGCAAAAAAATAGCAATTTTATTGATTCATTTAAACTAACTAAGGGTAGTTCATCTTAAACCATACAACTGCTATTTCTAATTGGTGATTTATTCAAATATCTTTCTATTTATAGATTTCGATTCTTTCCTGCAAGCTTTCCTTTGGCTGGAATCCAATCTGTTGTTCTACTTTTTCTCCATTAACATATATATGAATAGTTGGAACGCTAGCGATTTTGTTTACAACGGATAATACCGGATTGGCATCTACATCTACACTGTAAAAGTCCACGTCGCTCATCTCTTCTGACAACTCTTCAAATATTGGTGCAAGCATCTGACAAGGACCACACCATGTTGCTGAAAAATCTACAACTGCCAATTTGCTGTTTTTTACTTCTTCAAAATTATTGTCTGTTATTTTCTTAACCATATTTTTCCTCCTGTTATGCCTCTTTGTGCAATGATTATTGATTGTTGCTTTTCAAGTCAGTAATATATTTTACTGCAGAGATTGCTGCCACATTTCCCTGACCTGCTGACTTGATGTATTGATAAGGTTGTCCTGCAATGTCACCACATGCAAAACATCCTTTTATATTCGTCTCCATTTTTGCATTTACATGGACATGATTTTCTTCAATTTTAAGTCCGGGTACCAGTTGTTCCGGTGCAATGCTTTCTCTTAAAATAAAGATTCCATCGGCAGGATATTCTCCATTTTTGGTTTTAAGTGCTGTAACCATATCTTCTCCTACAACCTCTTCAGGAATATCTCTTAAAATTTGTATGTGGGGTGACAACTTGGTTTCTTCTTTATACATTGGAATATATAGAACACTTTCTGCCACTTCACTTAAAAATTCTGCTTCTTTTTCCTCTTTTTTGTCATAGCCAATAACTATAGTCTTTTTATTCTTATAGAGCATTGCGTCACAGGTTGCACAATAACTTACTCCCCTTCCAAGGTATTTCTTTTCTCCGGGAAGTTCTATGCCATTTGCCATACCTGTTGCCAGTATAACCGTGGTAGATTCTATCATTCCGTCTCCTGCCTGAATGGCAAAATAATCACCCATGGAATATATGGCACTTACTCTCTTTTCAGTAATCTCAATATCCATCTGCTTTAACTGATTTCTAAATATTTCTGCCATATCTTTGCCTGAAATATTTGGAAGTCCCAGATAATTTTGTACTGTATGGGCTTTTTCTACCTTTCCGCTTATACCGTCACCAATAAGCAAAAATTTTTTATTTCTGTTTTTTGCTGTAAGTGCTGCCGACATTCCTGCCGGGCCTGCTCCTACAATTACAATATCAAATCTTTCCATAGTTTTTAGCCTTTCGCAAAAATCTTAACCTGTGATATTTTTCTTTTTATTTGTTTAATTGTTCTTTTTGGTACTCTTCTTTTTATTATTGCTACTTTTTCTTACAGCAACTGTCTTTGTTTTTGACCATTTACTATAAGTTATTTTCTTACCTTTTTTCTTATAAGTTCTTACCTTAATAAAATATTTTTTCTTTGCTTTAAGTCCTTTTAAAACATACTTTATTTTCTTTGATTGTGCAAACATAGTAGTTTTTTTCTTAAAGTTTTTGCTTGTTGAATATTTTATCTGATATCCACTTATATTTTTTGCCTTTTTAAATGTAAGACTTATTTTTTTGTTGTTCTTACTACGTAATGCTTTTTTAATCATTACTTTTGCCACTGATGGTGTTTTAAGAACTGCCTTTACTGAACAATTCGTTGGCAAATTTGTAGAAAGAGTTGTATAAACATATCCCTTGCCACTCTTCTTTACATTCTTTCCATTGACAAAAAATCCACTTATTACTGCGTTTTTGTTTTGTGTTTTTGCCTTTAACACAACTGTGTCTCCCGGTAAATAATATCCTACGCCCTCAACATAGGCACCATTAGCACTTTTGTCTGTTATATTGATAAATCCACTTGTTACATTGATGTACTTAGTTTTTGTGTCAGCTAACTTGTAGTCGTCATCATCACCATAAATAGACATTGAAGTTGTAGGTGTTTCTCCGGCATACATTCCTAATTTGCCATAATAATCGTCCAAAGAAAAGTTATTGCCATACACAACATATAATCTGTTATCCACAGTTGTTGCAAGAATATTATCAACGCCTAAGTTTATACCATCTAAACTATACAATGAAGCTTTGAATACATCTTTGCTTACATCATATGTAAAAGTATCGCCTTTTTCATTTACACGCAAGTTAGTATAAACAATTCCGTTTGATATTATACCTGTCTGCCCGGTAGTGATATAGATGTCCTTGTTATTTACCACTGTCTTTGTTGTATCTATGCTTTTGCCAAGGCTTGTCTTTGATACAATCCATTTTTGGCCATCAAAAATAATATTCTTTGGTATTGAATCTGTTGTTGATGCACCTAATGTGACCACCAATTTCTTACCTACCTGATGTGCTTTTCCATAAGCTCTTCCCTGAGGCAAGTCCGGTGCTTTTATCCACTTCTTTGACTTTACATCATACCTATATGTCTTTTTTGAAAAGTTTCCATTTTCGTCCATTCCGCCAATGAGATAAAGCTGTCCGTTATATGAAGCAAATATAACTCCTTTCAGATTTGCCTTATCGTTTGGCACATCGGCATACTTAAACCATCCTGCGTTTTCATCAAAATATGAAACAATAGTTTTTGTCGAATATCCTACGTCTAAATTCAAATATCCGTATAATGTTTTGTTTGTGTAAACATAATCGCTTTCAGCACTGATTTTTGCAAACCCTGAATATTTGTATTCTTTTCCAAACATTGTAGGTGTAAATGATGGTTTATATTCAATCCAATCTGCAGTATTTTCATCATCCAAGTCATCGTCATCGCCATCAGAATTATTCAAAACATCAAATTTATCTAAAAAATCCTGTCCTCCTGTTGTAAATGTACTCTTTGCCACTTCGCCATTGTTGTTTATATATAATAGTTCAGAACCTATAGATATCAGTTGACCCTCATTTAATGCAAGTGATGTATTCTTATCATTTGTAAAAGCCTTTCCGCTGGCAAAATAGCACTGTTTTATATATGTCTTTTCGCTATTTACAACTTTTACTGTTACCTGCTGATTGGTATATTTACTTCCATCTAATGTTATCGTATTTCCATTGTTTGAAATCTGTCTAACTTCTTTATCATTGAAAGATACTTTCACATCTTTTAGGTATGAGCCTTTAATTTCTATCTGCTTTTTGCTGTTAAGACTGATACTTCTTACAAATGTAGCCGGTGTTTCAACCTTTGACAAATCAAGTACACCACCTGATACTACTTTTTCTGCAAGTTCAGGTACTTCTCTAACTGAACCAAGCACACGTTTTTTTACATCGAGCACTTTGCTTGTATTGTATGTGTTTGCAACTGCCGCAACTGCTGCTGTTACATATGGAGTTGCCATTGATGTACCGCTGTAAAAATCATATCTTCCAAACTTATCTGAAGACACATTTTCTTTACTTACACCAAAATTGTCTATGTTGATTGTATATTTGCCGACATCTGTAGTCATCACAACAATCAGCAACGCTCTCTTTTCTTTTTTCTTTATTTTTGATGCCACCTGCTCCTGAAAATGATCAAAGCAATTGTCACCTGTTGACGTTGTCGTTGTCAAAAGAGTTGCACTATTTGTATCTATTCTTCCATCATCTGTTAGTCTGCAATCATATATTCCCAATACGATACCTTCTGTCATCTGTTCCTTACTTAAACTTGAGTCAACCTTAATCATGGCACTAACACTGATTGGAGTTGTTGAAGGTCCCACTTCATATGGCAAATATACCATATGCTGTATTTCTCCACTGCCTGCATCTATGTCAAACTGTATTGATTTGTCATTGTCAGATTTTTGTCCAATATACCAGTCATGAGTAAGGGACGCACTAATATTGTCCTCATCATTTGTTCCATATAATATATTTCCATCTTCAAAAGAAAATGTACCATCTGACACATCCGTTAATTTTCCTGAATTAAAATCTATATATGTACTACTTAATTTCATAGGATCACTGTAAATTCCAGGATTATAACAGTCATAATTGACTGTTGACAATATTTCAGAACCCGGAGCAGCAATGTCTACACTCTCACTTCCATAATTGGAGTATGATGCCAGTTGATCTTTTTCATTTGATGCTGCTACAGAAATAATATAATCACTGTCAAGCCCTGTCGGTGAAGTTCTATTTTCATCATTGTTTGCGCCTTCGTTTCCAGCTGCTGCCACAGTCAGGGCACCTTTTTCTCCTACCATGTCGATTACACTTTTTAAAGCATCATCGCCCTCTTCCACATCTTCTTCGCCGCCCCATGAGTCGTTAACTGCCACTACATTTGTTCCAAGAAGCTGTGCTTTGTAAATATAATTGTAAGCCTCTACTGCTGCAAAAGTATCACCCATGCCAGTGTCATCTAAAAATTTCAATGCCATAATTTTTATATTTGAACTATTTACTGCACCTGCTACTCCAATGCCATTATTAGCAGTAGCTTTTATTATTCCTGCAACATGAGTTCCATGACCATTGTCGTCCATTGGGTCCCCATTATTTTCTGCCCAGTTGTATCCGTATTTTCCACCTAACTGCCTACTGTCATATGGATTTTTCCACATAACATCCTGCAAATCTTCATGAGTGTAATCTACACCGGTGTCAATGATA
This sequence comes from uncultured Eubacterium sp., assembly GCA_900550135.1. Classification (GTDB taxonomy): domain Bacteria; phylum Bacillota; class Clostridia; order Lachnospirales; family Lachnospiraceae; genus Eubacterium_G. Next base: position 5,181 of record URQO01000004.1, on the reverse strand, counting down.
GCTACAACTCTTTCTTTGTCGTCCTTGTCTGTCAGCAAATCGTTGTCTGCCTTGATATCCGAACCTTCTGTTCCTCCATTCTGACCTTTATTGTTCAATGCCCACTGATAATCATAATAAGTGTCATTGTAAGAGGACGCTTTATATATGTAATTTGGCTGAACGCTTAGCACTCCAACATTATTTTTTAACTTTTCTATAATCTCTTCTGTAGAATATGTATCGGATTCTACCAATGCCATTTTTACATCAGAAGATATAGTTCCTACACTTCTTGTCTTTGGTTTTTCCTGTTCAAATACACATGAACCTACAATTTTTATTCCTTCTTGGGAAATATTGTTTGAAGCAGACATTCTTGCACTTGTGTTTTGATATACTACTACTGCCTGTCCTTGTCTGTAACTACTGGAAGCCTGACTTTTTGCATCAGTTTTCAAATTAATGTCTGCCATAACCGGCATCATTGTTACTGTCATTCCTATTGCCATAGCTATAGCTGTGGTTTTTTTTAATATTTTTTTCATATGTCTCCTCCATTTTCTTCAATTATAAGATAATTATACCTTAATGTATAAAAAAAAGGAACGTCCGAAAATATTTCTTTTTAAACGCGACTTTCCCTTATTGATTTGCAAGCAAATCAATAAGTACGCGGCATTCGCAAAACGAATGCCGCGTACTAAAAGAAGAGACAGGCTTCCGTTTATGCAAGCATAACGGATAGCCTGTCTCTTCTTTTATTGCGTCGCTTTGCTCAAAGCTTCGCGTTTATTTTTGTGGTCCTGCTGCTACAAATGCCTTGCCTGCATCATTTCCTTCATATTTTGCAAAGTTCTTATTAAATCTTTCTGCAAGATCAAGTGCTTTTGCTTCCCATTCTGAAGCATCTGCATATGTGTCTCTTGGATCAAGAATTCCTGCATCTACTCCAGGAAGTTCTGTTGGAACTTCAAAGTTGAAGTAAGGAATTGTCTTTGTAGGAGCTTCGTTGATAGCACCACTTAAGATAGCATCGATGATACCACGTGTATCCCTAATTGAGATACGTTTTCCTGTACCATTCCATCCTGTGTTTACAAGATAAGCCTTTGCTCCGTTCTTTTCCATCTTCTTAACTAATTCTTCAGCGTATTTTGTTGGATGAAGCTCTAAGAAAGCCTGTCCGAAACATGCTGAGAATGTAGGAGTTGGTTCTGTGATTCCACGTTCTGTACCAGCTAATTTTGCTGTAAATCCTGATAAGAAGTAGTACTGTGTCTGCTCTGGTGTAAGGATTGATACTGGTGGAAGTACTCCAAATGCATCTGCTGATAAGAAGATTACGTTCTTTGCAGCTGGTGCTGATGAAATTGGACGTACAATATTTTTAATATGGTCGATTGGGTAAGAAACACGAGTGTTTTCTGTTACGCTCTTGTCAGCGAAATCAATCTTACCGTTTTCATCTAATGTAACGTTCTCTAAAAGAGCGTCTCTCCTAATTGCGTTGTAGATATCAGGTTCTGATTCTTTGTCTAAGTTGATAACCTTTGCGTAGCATCCACCTTCAAAGTTGAATACTCCCTTGTCATCCCATCCGTGTTCGTCATCACCGATTAAGAGACGCTTTGGATCTGTTGAAAGTGTTGTTTTACCTGTTCCTGATAATCCGAAGAAGATTGCTGTGTTTTCTCCGTTTAAGTCTGTATTTGCTGAACAGTGCATTGAAGCAATACCTTTAAGTGGTAAGTAATAGTTCATCATTGAGAACATACCCTTCTTCATTTCTCCGCCGTACCATGTGTTGATGATAACCTGTTCACGGCTTGTAATATTGAATGCAACTGCTGTTTCTGAATTTAATCCAAGTTCTTTATAGTTTTCAACTTTTGCCTTTGAAGCGTTGTATACGATAAAGTCAGGTTCGAAGTTTGCAAGTTCTTCAGCTGTTGGCTTAATGAACATGTTTGTTACGAAATGTGCCTGCCAAGCTACTTCTACGATAAAACGAATAGCCATACGTGTGTCAGCATTTGCTCCACAGAAAGCATCTACTACATAAAGCTTCTTGTTTGAAAGTTCTTTTTTAGCGATGTCTTTTAATGTAGCCCAAACATCTTCTGATAATGGATGGTTGTCGTTTGCGTATTCGTCAGATGTCCACCAAACTGTGTCTTTTGAATTTTCATCCATAACGATGTACTTATCTTTAGGTGAACGTCCTGTGTAAACACCAGTCATAACGTTAACTGCACCTAATTCACTTTCCTGACCTTTGTCAAAACCTTCAAGCCCTGGCTTTGTTTCTTCTGTAAATAATTCTTCATATGAAGGATTGTAAACAACTTCTGTTGTTCCTGTAATGCCATACTTTGTTAAATCAATTGTTGCCATTTTAATTCTCCTTTTCTTTTCTGATTTTTAAAAAGTCACCTAGCAAATCTTCGGTGCTTTTCTCGGAAGCGAAAAAACCAACGCTCCACGCATATATTATACATTATTAATTGACAAATTCAATAATAAATCTACAAATTTGTCGCAAATTAGGACATTTCGTTAAAAAATTAACCAGAAAGTATTTTTTATCTTTTCCATACCTGTAATCCACTGAATTGGTAATATCTTTTTGTTTATATTTATTTTCTTACACTGTATAGGTAAAGGTCGAAATGTTAAGCAAAAAGCAAACGTATTTTTTTACGTTTGCTTTTCGTTTGATTTTTAAACATATTTTTTAGTTTTCGTTTGGCTTTACATTTGATTTTCAGACGCATTTTTAAGTTTTCGTTTGATTTTGCATTTATTTTTCAAACGAATTCTTTAGTTTTGTTTAATTTACGTCTAATTTCCAAACATATTTGCTATTTTTTAACATTATTTCAAAATCACAATCTGCCCTACTGCTTTCTTATATTTATCTTCTACAATCTTAAGCCTTCCACTTTCAATTAAATACTCCATTGAAAATACACACAAAAAAGTATCTGATGAAAACAAATGTTGATTTATGTATTCTCTTTGAAGCTTTACATTCTTTGGCATGTTATCTGGTTCTAATAAAGCCTGATACTCTCTAATCAGATCAAGATTTTCTTCAATCACTTCATTTTTTATATTGTAAGCCATTTTCTCAAGCTTTTCTCTTATTTCTCCTTGTTTTATTGCTACAACACCTAATTCATACCCTCCATCTTTCTTTGTAATATAGCCTTTTTCCAAAAGAAATGTATATTCATCGACGCTCAGAATATCTCCATTAATAAATCTACCAATCAACTTAAGATCCCTTTGTATATTAGGGCCACCATAGTATTCTGTCACTCGTTTATCCGACCATTTGCTATCCACCAGCCACAACTTTAACAGTTCGTCTTCATTCCAACATGGTCCACAAAATTTCTCCGTGATATTTAATATTTCTTTTTCACTCTCTGAATCAACACTGGCAATAATAATATTGCAACCGCCGTCCGGTCTAATGGTTGCTGCCTGCTCAAATGTAATTATTTTTTTAATACTATCTGCATTAGTTGCTGCAATCAGATATATTAATAATCCCCACTTTCTAAAGTTATCATCCTTAGGGCCTAAAATATCCGGGCTATTTAAGTAGTTGTTATTTACGATTTCATCAAATAATTTTGCAGAAAGCTCTTCTGCTATTTTTCTATAGCATTTCTTAATAATTTTGACTTCATTTTCCCCATTTGTTTCTTCTATAATTATATTGCAAATGTATTTATTTTTGTTCCTTATAACAAGTTGATGTTCCTCAAGAAATTCGATTTCACTTTCTACATAAATCGGAGAAACATTCATAATATCAGCAATTTCTTCAATTGTTCTTGCAGAATCTTTTATTATGTACAGAATATTTTGAGACAATGCACTTCTTACATACTTTATTGGATTTCCCATTGTTCCCGTATACCCATCATATCTAACCTTTGCAAACTTTATTGGATTAAATTTTAAATCATTTATATTTCTCATCTTTGCCATACCTCGTTTCAATTCGTCCTTTGCCACGCTTAGGTGCCACTTTACTGTTCCCACTGGAAGATTCAAAATAGATGCTATTTCTTTTTGCTTTTTTTCTTCGTAATAATACATAATGAGAATTTGTCGCTGAATCTTAGACAGATAAGCAATTTCTTTTCTAATTCTGTGATAGTTTTCCTTTTCTATCATGTTATCAATCATATCCTTGCTGTCATCACTTATTTTAACTTCATTATCATCTATTGAAACATTCATCTTAAAACGACCATTGTCCCTATAGAAATTAACCAAAGTATTTCTGGCTACTGTCCACACAAATCCATCTACATTAATCACATCTTTAATGCACAACGACTTATACAGCTTAAAAGCTATCTCCTGTGATATGTCTTGTACGTCATCTTCGTTTGACACTCTTTTCTTTACAAAACTGTATATTCGATTTATGTAATTATTAACGATTTCTCCCGCTTCTTTTTGCTCCATTTTCTCCTCCGTTATGTGCTTTATTGAACATGTTCATTAATATAGACACAGCTAATTAAAAAAGGTTGGCATTTCTTTCCAACCTTTTTGATGAATTTTTATAACTTACAAATCTACCAAATTTCTTTTCCGTCTCCCAAAAGAATTAATTTTATATTTTCATCAATTTCTTCTTCATTCAATTCTTGCTGAATAAGAGGTTGAATAATCTCTCTACTCTCTCTTATATGCGGTAATTCAGATGCAAGTTGATTTGCTTTATCTACTCTACCAACTTTCAAATATAAAAAACATAATGTTGCTTTTATCATAGATTTTTGTCTGTCATTAACAGATATGGGTAAACCTCTCTCCATTAACTCAATGGCCTCATTTGTATTTCCTTTCAAAGCTAATGTACTGGCAAGTCCCAAAATCATACCTGGTTTATTGGGATATATCAGCAAAGCATCCCTATATGTTTTTTCAGCCAAGTCATATTCTCCGTTTCTCTGATATTCAATGGCTTTTTTGTGAATGTTAAGACGTGTCTCTTCAGCTCGAATAGTATCCATTCCGATAAGCAAATCTACACTCGTTTCGAAAATATTTGCCAATGCAGGAAGAAAAGTAATATCTGGATATGTCTCTCCCGTCTCCCTTAATTAAAGATATTGTTGGGTAAAAAAGAAAGGTCAGTCGATTTTGCCGATGAAGCGGTAGTAGATTTCT